>JAOTWT010000464.1 GCA_029862725.1 Acidobacteriota bacterium
GGTTTATCGAATTAAACGAGCCGCAAACTGAGTTTCTCAAAAGGCTGATTCAGTCGATCAAGAAATGAGTTACCGCAGATCGAGTGCCTCGATCGCCTCCGCAGCGATCTCGCGATCGTCAAAATGAAACTTGTCGCTCCCAACGATCTGATAAGTTTCATGCCCCTTTCCCGCAATAATTACCACATCGTTTGGTGCCGCTTTGGAAATCGCTTGAAAAATCGCTTCGCGGCGATCGGGTTCGATCGTATACTCGCACGCGCTCTCTTTCAGGCCGAGTTCGATTCCTTCGATTATCTCCATTGGGTCTTCAGTACGGGGGTTGTCGGAAGTCACCACGACCAGATCGCTGTGCATGCCCGCAGCTTTTCCCATCGGCCCACGCTTCGACTTATCGCGGTCGCCGCCGCAACCGAAGACCGTAATGATCCGGCCCTTGGCAAGTTCCGACGCTGTACGGAGCGTGTTCAGAAGTGCGTCGTCCGAATGAGCATAATCAACGACAACCGCGAAATCATGGTCGTGCACGACGCGTTCAAAACGACCCGGCGCACCGATGCAAGTGGCGAATGCTTTCGAGATTCGTTCCAGGTCATAGTCCAGCTCAAGACCGACTGCCGCCGCTGATAACATGTTATAAACATGCGGTGTACCTACTAACGGCGAATTTACTCGCAGCGTGCCCCGTGACGTTTTCAGATCAAAACTTGTACCCGAAACGAGAGACACCTCTATGTTCAGCGCAGTCAGATCGGCGTCGCTCTTCTGCGAACACGTAATCACATGCTGCCCGGTCTCGCGCAGCTCTTTGACGAGCCTGCGGCCCCATTCGTCATCGATATTGATCACGCTCGACGCTGGTGGTTTACCGAGGCGACCGTCAAATAGTTCTTTTTTGGCGTCGAAGTAATTCTCCATCGTGTGATGATAATCGAGATGGTCCCTGGTCAGATTTGTAAATACCGCGACGCGAAAATCCAGATGGTCGCACCGCCGCAGGTGTATCGCCTGCGAGGAGGCTTCCATGACGGCTATCCGGCAGTCCTTTTCGACGGCTTCGCGTAAAAAGCGTTGAGTGTCCGATGCTTCCGGTGTGGTTCGGACGGCGGGTCTCGACTCGCTTCCGATCCGGTACTCGACGGTCGTCAGCATCGCCGCCTTTTTATCGTTCGCTTCTGCGACGGCGAGCGTTAAATAGGTTGTCGTGGTTTTCCCGTTGGTGCCTGTAATTCCCACAAGGTCCAACTCGCTCGAAGGTTTCGAATGAATCAAATCGGCCGCTTCGGCGAGCGCACGCCGCGCATCTGTTACCTTTAGCCAGACTCCTTCGAAACCGGCAGAGGGATTCTGTTCGGAAACAATTCCGGCTGCGCCGCGCCGCATTACATCGTCGACAAAGCGGTGCCCGTCCATGGAAAGTCCGCGGATCGCAACGAACAGCGATCCCGCATGGGCCTGTCGAGAATCATGGGTAATATCCGAGACGGGTGTCGCCGAATCGCCAACGAGGACGGCCGATTCCATTTGATCTGCAAGGTCTTGTGCGGTCAGGTTCTTCGTTGACAAATCAATCCTCAGGATCCGTTTAGATTTCACGGGCACGGGTAGGATACGAAAAATTTGATCCCTGCGACAGCCCGTGTGACTGCCAGTCCACCGGAATTAATACGTTCGGCAGCAAGACGATTGTACTGAAACAGCGCCCGTTAGGCTATTATTAAAAGGAAGCGTCCGAACGAGAGAAAAAACGGAACCGAAAACCTACGATTTCGGTATATAACATTATGAAAGTAATCAAACTAATAATACTTTTATTGGCCCTCGGCCTGGGAGCTTACCTGCTGCTTTGGATCTTTGGAATAATCGCCAGCCTCTTTTGGTATATATTCTGGATCGGACTCGTGGTAATCGGCGGGACCGTCGGTTACAAGCTTTTTCTTTCCGGTGGCGACGACGAAACTCCGAAACTACAGGAAAAACGGCCGACCGCAATCAGCGAGATTGAGAATACGGACCGAATGCTCGAAGAGTACCGCGAAAAATATCATCTTGACGAAAAATAGCCGCAGAGGCCGCTCATTTTGTCGTCCGATTTGATTTTCGGATTTCACAACTATGCTTCCTAGACATTCACCTCTTTATCCGATAACTTCGATTTGTGCGTACGGTCCGGCGATCCCGGTGCCGCTTTGATAATTCGCCGAGGTGGTGAAATTGGTAGACACGCTAGTCTTAGGAACTAGTGCCTCTGGCGTGCGAGTTCGAGTCTCGCCCTCGGCACCACGAAGATACGGAGCCCGGCAGGCGTTAAAGAGGATCCAGTATCCGCTCGAAAAACTCTCAAACTTTCTAACACATGGTTTTAGTCATTTTGTTGCCCGCCGCTTAAACGGACGGGCCTAATTGTCTCCGAAAAAAATATTTAAATGAATACCGAACTGGTTGATATAAGCGAAACCGTAAAAGAAGTCAGAATCGAAATCGCCCCCGATGAGGTCAGGCATGCATATGACACTGTCAGTCGAAAGTATGCAGATCGGGTCCAGGTGCCCGGCTTCCGGAAGGGAATGGCGCCTCTTGATGTCATAAGAATGCGGTTTAAAGAAGAGATCAAATCCGAGGTCATGCAGGAACTGCTTCCGTCAAACGTTGCGGCCGCGATTCGGGAACACAAATTGCAGCCCATCAGCGAGCCGGAATTACATCTGGACGATGCGGAAAACGTAAAAGTCAACGGTTCGCAGCCGTTGCTTGTTCACGCGCATGTTGAGGTGATGCCGGTGGTCCCCGAGCCTGAATACGAGGGAATAGAGGCGACACGGCGGGTTAAGCCCATCTCCGATGATGAGATCGAAAGCGTTATCGAAGAACGGCGGCAGCAGAATTCGACCATGATTCCGGTTGAAGAAAGGAAGTCGGAAGAGGGTGACGTGGTGATTGCCGATTTGAAGGGAACTTTTCTCGATGATGAAAA
>JAOTWT010000465.1 GCA_029862725.1 Acidobacteriota bacterium
AAACCCAATTTACGGAGATACTTAACAACAATGAATTAGAAACTCAGAAACCGACAGCTCAAATCAAATGATACTATTCGACCTATAGTTGGAGACTAATCACCAATCACCAATCTTCATCCCGTTCTGCCTGCTCCCGGCACTACAGGTAAGACCCTGCCATTCATAAATCGACCGGCCCTTAGGTCTTCGATGCCGATCACATATTGCGATTTCTTCACCGCCTTCCTGATCATCTTTTCCAGTATTTCATCCGCCACGTTGGAAACGTCAACACCGTTTACCTGGAGCTCTGTCCGCAGGGCGCCGATCTTGTCGTTCCTGTGTCCATAAACATCGGGGTAAATATGCAACTGCCCGTCTTCAACAACGAGCGTATCGTAAGTTACCTCCAGCAAAACACTTTCGGGGAGCTCGATAACATAGGTTTTCCGGTTCCTTTTTGCTCTTGCGACCTCATTCTTTACGTTCAGGCCCTGAGCCAAAAGGAGCTTATCGTTGAGATCGTACAAATCATTGCGCATGACCCGAAGGCATCCATGTGAAACGAGCGAGCCGATGTCTCGCGAACTCTTCGCCTGATGAATCAAATAGCCATAGCCGAGGGGTATCTTTATCTTCCCGAGCGGGTTTCGGGGATCCGCCGGGCCGATATACTTCCCGTGGAGCGACGGATCGACCCATTTGCTTGAGGGCGGAATCCAGGCCGGGTTCCAGATCACGGTGTCGATTCTGCGCAGGCCGACGAAAATAGGAAAGTCCTTCAGGCCGATGCCGACATAATACTTGTTGATCTCTTTACCCGACTGCCACAGGGTCATGTCGAAAGAAGGTACGTTTACGGTCAACGTCACGTCGGGGTCGTTGGGCTCAAGCTCCGATTTTTCGATGGTTCCACCGGTCCTGATATCCGAACGGGCCGATTGCCTCGCCATATCCGTCACATAAGATTGCCCGAACACGACGGTCGACGCCAGGCCGGTGAATAACAGAAGCGCTGATAATTGTCTGAAAATACTCATATTTACGAGGTTTGAGATGCAGAATTATCGCAACGAAGTTTACTAAAAAAGAGAATGCGCCGCGGATTCTTGCGTAGTCCAAACCGTTAGAATCGCCGGGAAAAACCGTTCTCCCGGATTTTGCGGAACATTCTCTTACGTTTTAAGAGGGGCTCGGGTGCAGTTTTTGCGGAAATCGCCGGTTTGTGACGAGATTCGAATAACTAATCGGACGAGATCAGGACCAAGGCTTTTTCGATGACGTTACCAGAGGATTCGAGCGCCTCTTTTGCGGTTTCCAGATCGACGCTTTTCCTGACCATTACGATCGCGGTTTTTAGATCACCTTCTGCACGCGCCAGCGAACTTTCGGCCTCTTCCATGGAAATGCCGGTCTCGAGAACGAGGAGACCAAGCGCCCGTTCGACAAGTTTTATATTCGACGCCCTCACATTGACCATCCGGTTGCCCTTAACGTATCCAAGTTTGATCATGACGACCGTCGAGATCATGTTGAGGATCATTTTCTGAGCGGTACCGGATTTCATACGTGTTGACCCGGTCACCGCTTCGGGTCCGACGACAGCTACGATCGCTTCCTCGGAAACATCTTCCAAAGGCGAGGCTGGATTACATGTAATACATGCGGTGAAACAGCCGATCGAACGGGCATATTCGACAGCACCCACCGTGTAGAGAGTAGTACCCGATGCGGCGATTCCGATGACCGCGTCTTTTTCACTCAGACCCCTTTTCAGAAGGTCTGCGGCTCCCGCTTCAGGGTCGTCTTCCGAGGATTCGACGGCGCTGTGCAAGGCCTGATATCCTCCCGCGATCACGCCCTGGACCAGATCTTCGGACACGCCGAAGGTCGGCGGCAGTTCGGAGGCATCGAGTACCCCCAGCCGGCCACTTGTGCCTGTTCCCGTGTAAAAAAGCCGTCCGCCGGTGCTGAGTCTTTCGAACACTTTGTCGGTTACGGCCGCAATTTCGTCAAGAATGCCCGAGACAACCGCGGCGACACTCTTGTCCTCGTTGTTGATCAGCCGCAGAGCCTCAATTGTCTCGAGTTGATCGATATTCGATGTGAAGGGGTTTTCGCTTTCGGTAATACGTATCATATTTCCAATAGAAAAATTCAGCGGCATTCGAAAGTGCATTCTTCGCGAATCTGCTGTCATTTTCGTAACCGTTGATATAATAATAGCTTAAGTATTGGGGAACGCAATCAATTCGTTTTACGAACGAGGTTAACCCGCGATTCTGGTTCGGGAACGGGGGATTTATGACGGACGCACCCATCAAAAAGCGCAAGCGTCTTGCCGAGCTGCTCTCCGACACGCTCGGAGGGGCCGCTGCAGCCGCGATGCTTCTCCCGCAATCAATGGCATTTGGTGTCGTGCTGCTTACGCCATACGGCGTGTCGGCCGGCGCGGGTGCGTTGGCCGGTCTGATAGGGGCCGCCGCACTTTCGCTTGCATCCGGAATCGCGGGCGGGACGAAAGGTTTGATCAGCTCGCCGACCGGTCCGATGCTGATACTTCTGACGAGCGCGTTGGCGATGATCGCGGCCGGTTCGAATGACTCTGGCCGCTTGCTGCTCGGGATGACGGTGCTCGTGATAGCGATCGGCATCGGGCAGGTCCTGATCGGACTCTCAGGCGGCGGGAAACTGATAAAATTCATTCCCTATTCGGTAGTTGTCGGATTTATGTCTGGTTCGGCGATACTGATGCTGATTTCGCAGATCGGCTCGCTGTCGCAGGCAAATGATCCGGCTTGGTCGGGCTGGATATGGCTCCCGCCGACCGTGGCCGCGGCGACCCTTGCGTTCACCCTTTTGCTTCCGAAACTCACAGCGAAGATCCCCGCGACGATCGGTGGTTTGATCGGCGGGACCGTTTTGTATCATTTGCTCGTTTATTTCGCGCCGGGTAATGTGCCCGAGGCCTGGACGATCGGGCGTCTGC
>JAOTWT010000466.1 GCA_029862725.1 Acidobacteriota bacterium
GAGGGCACCTGGTACGTCCTTAGAAGTACCGACGGACTCGCTTCGATCGTCAGGTTCGGACTCGCCGAAGACCTTCCCGTGGCAGAAGACTATGATGGCGATGGAAGAGCCGATTTTGCGGTCTTCCGTCCGTCCACCGGAGTCTGGCATATTCTAAACAGCGTCTCAGCGGCCTATACCGCGATCCGGTTCGGCTTGGCGGGCGACAAACCCGTGCCGGGCGACTTTGACGGCGATTTGAAGGCGGATGTCGTCTTGTACCGGCCTTCGGAACAAAACTGGTATCTCTTGAATTCAACTGCCGGTTTTTCCGCACTCAAGTTTGGGTTGGAAGAAGATGTCCCGCTTCAAGCGGATTTTGACGGCGACGGTAAACGGGACGTTTCCGTTTTTCGACGGAGCACGGGCGTCTGGTATTTTATCGGAAGCGCTGACGGGAATATCGGGATAAACGCGTTTGGCGGACCGCTTGATACGGCCGTGCCGGGCATATACGTCAGACAGTGATTCCCCTGGTCACGGCGACACAAGCACGCGGGGATACAGGGACGGGGAACTTCCCAATACATCGGTCACCAACCCAACAGTTTTCAACAGAATAATAGAAAAACGAAAACGGATCGCGGACATCCTGGTCCGCCGGCGGCCGCCTGCGCCCGGCGGGTCAAAATTCTCGTTGGTCTTCCGCGCTTTTATCGCTCAAATCCGCTTTTCAACTTTCCTTGACCAGCTTTGCCGCGAGCGTCGGAAAGATGCGGTTTATGAAATCCAAATACTTCACTTTACCGACGCGGATCTCGTAACGGTCATTCGACAACCCGCGAAAGACCTCGGCTGCAACGTCGCCGGGCGAGATCTTCCCGTCCCCACGTCCCTTGGTCATATCTGTCTCAACCAAAGGGGGAAAGACCTCGAAGACACGCAGGTGAGGCATCGAATCTTCGCATTGATATCTCAGGGATCTTGAAAAACTGTGAACCGCCGCTTTTGTCGCGCAGTATACGGGGGCACTCGCTTTCGGTGCAATTGCCAGCCCGGACGAGATATTCACCACGGCCGCCTGCGGATTCTCACTGAGAGCCGGTATACAAGCGGCCGTAAGCGCAACCAGTGAGGTGAAATTAACCTGTATCTCTTCAGCAGCGTCGAGGAAAACCTCGTTCGGATTTTTCTCGAGCAAGTTGTAGTTGTACTGGATACCCGCGTTATTTACGAGAATCGAAAGTCCACCAAGGCTCCGCGAAGTATCGGCGACGAGTTTTGGTATCGCGTAAGGTTCCGCCAGGTCGCAGCGGATCGCGGCCTGGGCTCCGATCGACGACTGCGCCAATTTTAATTTTTTTGAGTCTCTGCCGCAGATCGCGACCTGATTGCCACGCGTTACGAATTCACGTGCGATCTCGAGTCCGATTCCGGAACCGCCGCCGGTGACGAGAACTTTGTGTTTTGAGAGGTTCATATTTCTTCATAAAGGGGGCGGTTAATTCCAGTACTAGCCGGTTTGCCACCAGCGCGCTTCTCCAACTCATTCTTTTCCTGTGATAACGCGCCAGTCGTATGAAATGTTTACATCGCTGTTGAGCTGTTCAAATCTCCAATTACCTTCGGCCTCGAGATCGCCGCTTGCTTTGATTCTCATTCCAAAAGGCTTATTTGCCGCAATCGATCCGGCGATCCAATTTAAACCCTATGGAAGTCTACCTTTAGTCCGGAGTTTTACAACCCTGCGGAGGCCGTTTTTCGCACCGGCCCGGATTTTGTTTACTTCGAGATAATCCGTCGGCCACCAAAGCACGAATCCGCATATTTCGCTGAGAATATCAAATACTTCCTCGACCGTGCCCCGGACCCTCCAATTGGTAAGGAATCGATAATTGAGGGGCTTCATGCGCTTTCATGTTTTTCCTGAATCCAATCAAAGACGAAATACTAATAACAGTATATGACCAAGAAACAAATGATCGTACCGCCGGGTCCGGGTCAGGAATCGGTATGGGACTACCCGAGGCCGCCCCGATTGGAAGATTCGAATCGGCGAATTGAGATTAAAGCGGAAGGCATTTTTATCGTGAAAAGTGTTCGTGCCAAGCGTGTTCTCGAGACCAGCCATCCGCCGGTATTTTATTTTCCGCGCGATGACATCCGGATGGAGTTTCTAAAGCCGGGTTTTGGATCCACTTTTTGCGAATGGAAGGGAATGGCCTCATATCTCGATCTGGAAATCGGAGACCGCCGGATCGAGCGCGCGGCATGGTATTACCCGGAACCTACCGAGGCCTTTAGGGGAATCAAGGACTATGTCGCGTTTTACCCCTCAAAAATGGACAGCTGCACCGTGGATGGCGAAGTCATAAAGGCTCAACCGGGAGATTTCTACGGCGGCTGGATCACGCGAGATATCGTCGGACCGTTCAAGGGAGGGCCGGGCACCGGTTTTTGGTAGGCACGGGGTCGGGGTTAGTTTCGCGTCAAACAAGCAATGAAAAACCACCGCTGAAGGCAACGGCGAGTTGCCAATCAGCGGTGGATCTTAAACATCAAACGCTTTTACGGTGACGCGGTCAGGACGAGGTTGTCTATCTCATCCACGATCGAAACCACCCTTGGCGCGAAAGTATAGCCCTTGCTTTCTACTATGAACGTGTACGTCAGCCCGACCGGAATCTCCCAAAAACGGTAATAACCGAATTGATTCGATCTCGCCGAACGAACCACGCCATTCTGATCAATCGCGAAGACTAATGCACGCGGGACTCCACGTCCGGCGGCCGTCAAAACCCGCCCGCTTACTGTCGTAGCAGCCGCGTTCGGTGCGAGCGATCCGACTCCCCAGAGCGAGAAGCTCGTCTGCCCCGTCGCGGTCGCGGTGTTGGTCGCGACATTTACACAAGGCCCGGATGGACACTGGTCGGTCGCCGTCGCCATTCCGACCTTCTTGAAGACCCTGTAAATCAATTC
>JAOTWT010000467.1 GCA_029862725.1 Acidobacteriota bacterium
GGAATCGTTCTTTGATGCATTCGGGTCGGCAGTCAGGGGGCCAAACCGCAGGGAGTTCATGGCGGCGATGGGCCTTGCTCCCATCGTGAAAACATCCCGGAGTATTCCCCCGACGCCGGTTGCGGCTCCCTGGAACGGTTCGATAAAACTCGGGTGGTTGTGGGATTCGACCTTGAAAGCTACGCACCAGTCGTCGCCGATATCGACAACGCCCGCATTTTCACCCGGCGGTACGATGACGCGTTCGCCGGTCGTCGGCAGGCGTTTGAGGTGTACGCGGGAAGACTTGTAAGAACAATGCTCGGACCACATCACACTAAATATGCCGAGTTCGGTAAAACTGGGCTCGCGTTCGAGAATTGCCTCAATTTTATCGTACTCGGCCGGGGTCAGGTTATGCTGCTCAACTACTTCCGGTGTGATTTCGGTCATTTGAATAATCGCCTTTGAAACACTCATTTTGAAAAAAAGAGAGTTTATGCAATGAGGGGGCAATATTCAAACCGTGCGAAATGGATAATGGTTAGTTGATAGTGGATAATTCGGATTCCTCAGTCAGAGAGTCAGAAACTTGCCCAAAAACAAGCGCTGATTGGTTTTTCCCCGCGTGTCCATTTTCCGTCGACGAACGGAGACTTCGTTGTCGTTTAGAGCAACGCTCCGCGTTGCCTATCGGGCGAAGCCCGATAAATGGGTGATTGTATGTATTGGTGAAACGGGCTTTGCCCGTTTCCGGCAACGCAAAGCGTTGCTCTAAACGTGAGATTTCTGCGAATCCTGAATCCTGAATCCTTATGCTAAGGCCGGCATTCCCATTTCGTCCCATTCCTCTTTGGCGGGGCCATAAACGCCGATCACCTTCAGGCCCGCCTGACGCATCAGAACGGTGATCTGCCCGCGGTGATGGGCCTGATGGGTGACCAGGAGATAGAGCGTTTTGCCGCGCGCCCATGTTTCGCCGTACATCTTGTCTTCTTCAAGCAGTGTTTCGTCGGTCCAGTTCGTCTTCACTTCGTCGAGCACCGATCTTGCGCCGAGGTCGAACGCCTCTGTGATTTCGGCGGCCGTTTTTGGACAGGGCGCTTCTGGATTCGGGGCGTTTATCTTGAGACCGGCGAGCTGCAGCATTTCGTCCATTGTCTGAGCCACATGCCAGGCGATAAATCCAAGTTCGCGCCCGTCTTCCGTTACTTTTTGTGAGAGCGACTCGTCCGTGAGGTTTTTCAGTAATTTTACAGTTTGTTCAGTTTCGTACTTCCAGCTTTCTTCAAAATCTTCGATCTTTCTAAACATAGTGAGACTCCTCTACGTGAAATATTGTTGCATCTGTGAGAATACCGTAAACAAGTAAAAAGGTAAAAGGAAAAACTGATGACTGAAAACTGAAAACGGAAAACAAATGAGAACCGTCGGCGGTAGCCGATGGCGAACGGAAAACTGGAAACTGAGTTCGTCGGCGGTAGCCGATGGCGAACGGAATACTGAAAACTAATGAGAACCGTCGGCGGTAGCCGATGGCGAACGGAAAACTGAAAACGGAAAACAAATGAGAACCGTCGGCGGTAGCCGATGGCGAACGGAAAACTGGAAACTGAGTTCGTCGGCGGTAGCCGATGGCGAACTGTAAACTGAAAACGGAAAACAAATGAGAACCGTCGGCGGTAGCCGATGGCGAACGGAATACTGGAAACTGAGTTCTTCGGCGGTAGCCGATGGCGAACGGAATACTGGAAACTGAGTTCTTCGGCGGTAGCCGATGGCGAACGGAATACTGGAAACTGAGTTCTTCGGCGTTTGCCGATGACGATCATTTCCGGCTGCGGCAGCGGGCAGAATCCAAGACAAATTCAGATGGATAAGGAAATAGGGAAGTGGGGCGTGCGGCGTATATTTAGGTGCACAGCAGTAGCATTGGCTCGTCATATTGAGGATATCCACGTACTCCTTCATCTGGTTATTCTGACATCATGACGGATAGTCCCGTTATGAATGCGAAAACTCACATTTTTGGCTTATTCGTCGGTGTAATTTCCTTCACGCTTGGCTGTTTGTTAGCCGGTCTTGTTTCATTATTATTTGCGTACGGCCGGGCACCCGGGCCGCCGCCGGCTCCCATGCAGCCGGGAGAGAACATAGTGTTCAGGCCGATGACCTACGTTAAAATAAAACGCTCGAAGCCTTCGCCTACTCCCAAAAAACCAACAAAGCCGTTTTGTCGGGATAAGAGAATCCTTCCGGTTTGGAAACAGATAAAGCGAAAAGTCGACAAAGAGCAATGGAAGCACGCGATCGAATTCACCGGTATCGCCGATTGCTCAAAATTCCTTGAAGCGATGTACTTTGATCTCGATCGGGATGGCCGCAGCGAGATTTTGGTTCGTGCGAGTTGCACGCCCTACTGCGGAGCTACAGGCAATTGCAGTTTTTGGATTTTCAAAAAAGTTGGGCAAAGTTATAAAGAGATTCTCGAAACAGGTGATTACGTCGACATCGTCGATATTTGTGACTAAATCCTTAGAACAAAAACGAATGGTTTTAACGACATCCTGGTCAAAAGTCATTTAAACGCAAGCGATACGGCATATAGTACCTACAGGCACAACGGCCGAAAGTATGTTCTTCGCTCGGATCTGGTTAGCGCCCATCATTACGATAAGAATGGCAAAGTGTACTGGAAGTTCATTCCTGCGAAAGAATACTGGGAACGAGGGTATTCAGCCGGGAAATAAGTTTACCAACTATCAGGGAATCCACTCCCAACGGTCCCGATCTTAAGGAACACATTATTCGCAACTTGGGACACTAGTTTCTTTCACCAAAGCGCTGAAAGTGCGGTCGAAGCGTAGCCACTTGTAAGCGCGATAGCGCGCAGCCTCTGGAACGGCATGCGAAAACGTCTTTAGGCAATAAAGCTGCCAATGTTATTGTTTTCTTCTTAGGGGAAGAAGGATACGCTG
>JAOTWT010000468.1 GCA_029862725.1 Acidobacteriota bacterium
GTGGGTCGAGTACTGTTCCCAGAGCGGATTTCCTTCCTTGGGAAAGTAGCTCATCGCCAACACCTTGTTGCCTTCAACATCGTGGCCCATCGCGTCCCACAAGAATTTTCGCGAACTGGCGAAGGCAAAATCGCGTACGTTCTCAGCCTTGAAATGCCACGTCTTCTTACCCGTCGGCTTGCTTTTCTCGTTGGCCAGGGCTTCTTCCGGCGTCACGATATACATAGGCTTTGCCGCGGTCCTGGCCTGTTCGAGCCGCTGACGCTGGGTTGCGGTGAGTACTTCCTGCGGGTTTTGCAAAACCCCGGTCGAACCGACGACATGGTCGTTTGGAACTGTGATCTTCACGTCGTAATCGCCGAACTCAAGGGTAAACTCGCCGCGTCCCAGGAACTGGTGGTGCTGCCAGCCGTGGACATCGTAGTAGGCGGCCATCCTTGGAAACCACTGCGCAATTTCGTATAGGAAATTTCCGTCTTCGGAAAAATATTCGTAGCCGCCCCGTCCGCCAAAGATCCTGTGATTGTTGATCTTATGGTCCCAATCGATCTTGAATACGAATGATTCGCCGGGCGCGATCGCCTTTGGGGGATCGATTCTCATCATTGTGTTAACAACAACATGTCTGAGCGGGTTGTTTGCGGGATCGCGAACAGAAGATATATTGACTTTGCCGTCGTATTCGCGTTGAGCGAGCTGTTCGAGTTGCGTAAACGGGATATCGCCGTCGAAACCGGGCGCGGTGTTGGTCTTCTGCGTATCCGAATCCATTGCGAAAAGATTTTGATCGAGTTGAACCCATATGTAGTCGAGCGTGTCCGGCGACATGTTCTTGTAAGTGATCGTTTCCTTCCCGATAAGACGCTGGTTAACATCGTCTATCTCGACATTGATCACATAATCCGCGCGCTGCTGCCAGTATTTGTGGCCCGGTGCCCCGGAGGCGGTCCTGTAGACGTTCGGTGCGGGGAGGAGTTCATCGAGCTGCCGAAACTTATCGCTCGGATTCGATTTTGACTGGCCGAAGAGAAAAGCGGCGGACAACAGAAGAATTAACGACGAAGCCAATACTTTGATACGCATAGTGTTTACCAATTAGGGTTGCGATTGTTTAGAATAAACCAGTCTCTATAAACCTGTCAGGAAATGCAATTCAGTTTGGTTTACGTAGAATGAATGCCCTTGGTTTTGAAAATTGCTGCTGACCGTGGACGAATGCGTTTTTCTGCCGCAATGTTCTTTATGATTCGGGTGCGGGGGCTTTTAGGTCGAAAGGGAATCTTTATTTATGGAATTGATTGTTCGCAAGGCTCGTAAATCGGAAGCTCGGGAGCTCACGGCGATAGCTTTGAGTTCAAAGGCATTCTGGGGCTATTCTGTGGATTTTATGGAATCTTGCAAGGACGAGCTTGAGGTTACGGGTGCGGACATCGACAGCGAAGAGTTCGCATATAATGTCGCTTGTCTGAATGAAGGGATAAAGGGATTTTACGCAGTTCATAAAAAAAGCGGACCCGAAGCAGAGCTTGAGGCATTATTTGTTGAACCCGGATCGATAGGAACGGGAATCGGTCGGCTTTTGATCGAACACGCAATGCAAAAGGCCATTGACGAAGGCTATTCTCGCCTTCTAATACAAGGAGATCCGAACTCCGAAGGGTTTTATCTGGCCGCCGGCGGGAAGAAGGTTGGGGAACGCGAATCTGAAAGCATACCGGGAAGATTCCTGCCGCTTTTTCGAATATCACTTGCTGAAGGATTGAAATGACATATCCATTACCGGCCGAGCCGGGATTTTATCTTGAGGCAGGATTTATCGCGCTTTCGATCGCGATGATAGCGGGGTTCGCCTTTGTCTCGAGGTCGAAGCTAGTGTTTCTTACGGGAGCATTATGGGCGTCGATCTCCGGTTTAATTGGATATTCGGGCGTGGTTCAGGATTTTTCAACCCTGCCGCCGCGAATACTGTTTTTGTTCCTCCCGATGCTGGCGGGGGTTGTTTTTGTGGCTTTCTCGCGGTTTGGCAAACGCCTTACCAATTTCTCCTTGACATTTCTGGTCGGTTTTCAGTCTTTCAGAATTCTCGTTGAATTGTTGATCCACGAAGCGGTGAAGCAGGGTGTCGCGCCTCCCCAGTTAACATGGACCGGGATGAACTTTGATATCATCACGGGAATTACGGCGCTCTTGCTGATCCCGTTTGCGAAACGGCTCCCGCATGCGGCGATCCACATCTGGAATGTGATCGGAATCGGGTTGCTCGCACTAGTTGTCTGCGTTGCCATAGTCAGCATGCCCACTCCGATGCAACTTTTGAAACCGGACAATGTCTGGGTCGCGTATTTTCCGTTTATATGGCTCCCGACGATCATGGTGACGTTCGCTTTTCTCGGACACCTGGTTTTGTACCGAAAACTACGTTTCAGCGCGGCTGCATCTTTGGAGGAGGGGTCTGATGACTAAACTGACCGTTAATAGTGCGCTCGCGGAGCTGGAAGGACACGACGCGCCGTTCAAGAAGCTCTTTTCCCACGGCAGCCTGGTTGTTGAGATTTACAAGCCGGTCGGAGTAGATCTTCAAACACCGCACACGCGGGACGAGGTCTATGTCGTGATATCGGGTTCCGGTTCATTCATGAATGGGGATTCGGTAGAGCCTTTCGAGCCGGGCGAGGTTTTGTTTGTCAAAGCAGGGGTCGAACACCGGTTTGTGGACTTTACGGAAGACTTTGCGACATGGGTCTTCTTCTACGGGCCGGAAGGCGGGGAGTGATGCTTGTGATCGGGAGTGCGGGAGCGCGGAGTTGGCAATTGATCGCAGGTAGATGAAAAATGGCATATGACGAGGAATTAGGGACGAGAATTCGCGGTTTGATGAGTGACCGCGGCGACGTCGTCGAGAAAAAGATGTTCGGCGGACTTTGTTTTATGGTTTCCGGGAACATGGCATGCGGAA
>JAOTWT010000469.1 GCA_029862725.1 Acidobacteriota bacterium
CTGATCAAGGCGAAATTGAGTTACCGCTACCCTCTGACAGATGTGATTGCGAAGGCCCGTGTGTATGATGGCGCCAAATTCATAGAGACTATCGAAATGTATGACGATGGAAAACAAAGTCATGACGGTTTGGCCGAAGACGGCGTGTATACGGGTCTGATTGATATCAAGGGATTAAATCTCCCCAAGGCGGGTCGTTCAGAACGGTACAGAAAGATCCGTGTAGATGTTGAGTTTTTAACCACCGAAAAAACAAGACCTGCGCCAAGAGCACGCTATGAGGCAGGCGCAAGATATGGTGACCTGGTCAAGGACTACGATAGTATCAAGGTCTCCGGCCAATTGGCCTATTCGACTCAAATGGTTTTCGTAAAACCACCCAAGCCCGTTACCCCTAGAATCGTACCGATAGGTGGGACTCTACTGCCGCGAAGAGTGAGGCCTGGCGACAGGGGATCGTTTAGTCTGAACGTGACGGAGGTGCGGCCTCCGTCGAGACAGATCCGCGCCACGCTCGGCCCGGGCGTAAAAGTAAATGCAGTTTCGGTGAAATCCATTCGAGAAGGGACAAATTCGGAAATTAGGTTCGATTATCAAATCTCGAGGGACGCGGGACCCGGTTTTAGGAATCTGAGAATTCAATTTGGCAGGCACCTGATCGAAAGACGCGGCGTAATAGAGGTCCGGCGAAAGTGAAAAGCCGGAACCGATTCAGCTTTCCATGAGAAGCTATCGTCACCTGTGCGGAGCGCTTCGTCGGCCGATAGGGTCGGTTATTGCGAAACGCCGCGTACGGATTACGGGCCGAGTTTGTGTGATCGCGATCGATCGAAAAGACTAGGCCGCCACCATTCGCGCACTACATATAGACGCCTTCGACCCGTTCCTCGGCCCTGATCCGGATGTGATAATGCTCGCTATGGTTTTTTTGGTTTGTGGTCAGGCCCTTGCCCTTGAATTCCTTGTCGTTAAAGAATACAAAACGCGTGTTCATCGTCGTTTTGATCGCCTCGCACTGGAGTAGCGCGGCCGCCCTGTGAAAACGGGCGTCGTAGTCGTGCCCTTTGAGTTGATCGTATTTGTTTGTGTCCGGCGGAAGCAGTGGAAGACGCATATCGAGATCGATACCGGTCTGATGGCTACCGTGTCCCCTTGTTTTTCCGCCTCTTTTTTTGGCGCAATCGCGGATCCACATCGAGGGTGCGTCCGCCACGCCGCTTACGGCAACCAGCGCCCGGTAATAGAGCCCCGCAAGTTGTACCCGCTGCAGCATCCACGTGCTGCCCCAGGAGTTCCCGTGATCGAATTCGGCGATCTGCCAGCCGATCCCGGATTTGCCCTCAAGATGCACCCAGCCGGGCGCGTTCTGGGCGGCTAGCCACTTGTGCGTCGTGCCGTGCACGTCGACGCGGCTGTCACCCCAGTCGAGTTTGTGCTTGCCTTTGGTGATGCACTGGAAGAGTTGCAGGACGTGCAGGAACTCCTTGTCCTTGCCGTCTGTGACGTGGTCGATCCCCTGAAAGCCGAGTTCGACGAGCCGGTTGCGTACCTTTGTCACATCTTCGGGTTCATTGTGGGGAAGCCCTTTTTTCGCACTGCCGCTGCCGACCGATCCTTTCAATCTCAATATCGCCATGTAGATTCTCCTCCGATTTTATGTTGGACGCACGAGTCGGTGGGTTTTTGCGCACCGATCTTAAATTCGTGAGATCGGTAAGGCTGTCGCTGACTTTTAGCGGCGGCCCGTGAGACTCCAGGGTGCCAGCAATGCGGGTCATCAAAGGTTGCAGGGAACCTGCCAATTCTGACAGTATGTATTACACCGATTACGTAACAAGAGAGGTTTTGATATGAAATTGAGAATGTACAGGATTTCTGCGATAGCTCTTTCAGCGGCCCTTTTTCTCGTCATAACGACCGCAAACGTCGGACATGCCGAGGAGGGAATGTTCATGATGGACAAACTGGGTCGTTTGCCGCTCGCAAAGGCCGGTCTGAAGATCAAGCCGCGCGACATTTACAATGCGGACGGGACCGGTTTGAGCCTGGCGGTGCCGCGTCTGAGCATCGGCTGCAGTTCTTCGTTTGTTTCTCCCGACGGACTGATCCTGACCAACCACCACTGCGCTTTCGACGCGCTTGTTTCTGCGTCTACAACCGATGAAAACCTTGCAGATACGGGGTTTCGGGCCGCTTCAAGGGCGGAAGAGCTCCCGGCACAGGGCTATGCGGTCGATCTTACGATAAAGCAAGAGGATGTAACCTCGGGAGTCCTTGCGGGGATCGATGCCGCGGACGAGGAGGCCGTTGCGAAGCGGATCGCAGAACTCGAAGCTCAGGAAAAGGCGAAATTGGGACCCGATGTTCGGGTACAAATTCAGGCGCTTACCGAGGGTCTTTATTACTATCTCTTTGCATATCAGCGCATAAACGACATCCGGGTCGTATACGCCCCGCCGGCGAATATAGGTTACTACGGAGGCGATCCCGACAATTTCGAATGGACCCGGCATGCCGGGGATTTTGCTTTCTTACGGGCCTATGTCGCGCCCGACGGCGCGGCCGCCGCCTATTCCAAACAAAACGTTCCATACAAACCAAAGAAATACCTTTCCGTTTCAGCCGCCGGGATAAAGGACGGCGACTACACGATGATAATCGGCTATCCCGGGCGCACGAATCGCTACCGGGAGAGCTTCTCGGTCAACTACAATCAGAATCACCGTCTCCCGCTTTCGATCGAAGCCCTCGTCACGCGTGTTAAGGCGCTCGAGATGGTTTCCAAAACGGATCCCAAAAAGGCCGTCGAACTGCAGAGCGATATCTTCAGCTTGAACAACGTGATAAAGGCATACGAGGGGGCCGTTTTGGCAATGCGCCGGGCGAATCTGATCAGGCAAAGACAGGAATCGGAGGCAAAACTGACGGCGTGGATAAACGGCGATG
>JAOTWT010000470.1 GCA_029862725.1 Acidobacteriota bacterium
CTGGGGGTTCAAGATGCATGGGGTCATTCCCGATATTGTCATTATGGGGAAACCGATGGGAAACGGTCACCCGCTGGCTGCCGTCGTGACGACAGATGAGATCGCGGAATCGTTCGAGACCGGGATGGAGTTTTTTAGCTCTTTTGGCGGCAATACGGTGTCGATGGCAATCGGTCGTGCAGTTCTGGACGTGCTCGATCAAGAGGAGCTTCCTGAAAATGCGGAAGCTGTAGGCGGGAGGCTTCTCGCCCGATTAAAAGACATTGTGGAAAGGCATGAAGCCGCGGGCGATGCGAGAGGGGCTGGGTTGTTTTTGGGACTCGAATTGATAAGGGACGGTGATCCAAATTCGCCGAATACTGAACTTGCATCTGCGGTTAAGGAAGATTTGCGGGAAAAGGGAATACTGATCGGGATCGACGGCCCCTTTGAAAACGTGGTCAAAATCAAGCCGCCGATCTGTTTTACAAATGAAAATGCGGATCGTCTCACGGACGCAATTGAGGAATCGATAAGTAATTATGAATAGGATAAAAGCATACGCCGCCAGCGAAGCGGGCGGTTCGTTTGAACCGTTTGAATTCGACGCCGGAGAGCTTGGCGAAGAACAGGTGGAGATCAAGGTGCATTCCTGCGGGATTTGTCACTCGGATCTTTCGATGAGGAACAATGACTGGATGATGACCGATTATCCGTTCGTAGGCGGGCATGAGGCGGTAGGCGAGATCATCGCCGCGGGCAGCCGTGTGAAGGGTGTTGAGGTGGGAGATCAGGTCGGACTCGGCTGGAATTCAGGGAGTTGCGGTCATTGCGTGCACTGTATCGCTGGATACCAGATCATGTGCTCCGAACTCGAACAGACGATCGTGAACCGTCACGGCGGTTTTGCAGACAGGGTGCGTTGTCACTGGTCATGGGCGATCAAACTGCCCGAATCGATGGATATGCTCAAAGCGGGACCCTTGTTTTGCGGCGGCATAACGGTATTCAACCCTTTTTATCAATACGATGTCAGCCCTCTGGCTCGCGTCGGAGTTATTGGAATCGGCGGTCTCGGACATCTCGCGCTCAAATTTGCCGACAAATGGGGCTGCGATGTAACCGCGTTTTCGTCGAACCCGGACAAGGCGAAAGAGCTCAAGGCAATGGGCGCCGACCGGGTGGTAAATTCGAGAGATGACGCAGAACTGGAGAAGGTAAAAGGCAAGCTTGATTTGATACTTTCAACGGTTAACGTACCTTTGAATTGGGATCTTTTTATTGAGGCTTTGGCGCCGAAGGGAAAACTGCATTTGCTTGGCGCTACACCGGACCCCGTTCCGGTCGGAATGCTTCAGGTGATACAGCAAAAAAGCGTTTCCGCGACAGCGACGGGAAGTCCTTCTGTGGTGGCAAAAATGCTCGAGTTTTGCGCGCGTCATGACATCGAGACAACGACAGAGACATTTCCGATGTCACAGATAAATGAAGCGTTCGAGCATTTGGAAAGCGGCAAAGCGCGTTATAGGATCGTACTCGAAAACGACTTTTGACGGGCACCAAATCCGCACTTGCCTTTTGTAACAAAGTTAGTTACAATAGCCGTCGGTTGATTTGGTTTTGAAAACCAGTTAGAAATCATAAACTTTTTTAGGAGAAGATAACGATGGGAGAATTTGCAAAAGCAATAACGGATGCCAACTTTGAAACGGACGTTTTGGGGTCCGACAAGCCGGTGTTGGTGGATTTTTGGGCGGAGTGGTGTGCGCCGTGCCGTATGATCGGCCCGTCGGTGGAGTCGGTCGCAGAGGATATGGACGGAAAAGCCGGCGTTTATAAGATGAATGTCGATGAAAACATGAACGTTCCGCAGCGGTACGGTGTCCGCGGAATTCCCACCCTGATAGTGTTCAAGGGCGGCGAGGAGAAAGAACGAATCGTCGGCGCTGTTTCGAAGGAAGCGATTGCGCAGGCACTCGAAAAGCATGTCTAAACGCTTGTGCAATTGGAATTAAGAAAGCGGACGGGTCGTTTGATCCGTCCATTTTTGTGTAGGATGATCCACGAAGTACGCAAAGATCGCTAAGAATGGAATAGAGAAATAATTGGTTTCAGCCTACTCCAGCCCATACAGAGCATTGCTCAATATTTGTAACTGGTTTATTTTTTGACTTCACCTGGTGATCTTTGTGCACTTGGTGAACAAAATATATGAAAGCGATCGTAGTCAGAGAATACGGTGACGAGAACGTCTTGAAACTGGAAGAGGTCCCGGAACCGGTGCCGACCGCCGGGCAGATACTCGTGGATATCAAGGTGGCGGGAGTCAATCCCGTGGACACATACGTAAGGGCGGGAAACCACCCAACCGCGCCGCCTTTGCCATTTACGCCAGGGAAGGACGCGGCCGGAGTTATTGCCGCGGTCGGCGATGGCGTTACAAAGGTTGCGGTCGGAGATCGAGTGTATCTGGCGGGTGCGGTTTCGGGAACATACGCAGAAAAGGCGCTGTGCACCGAAACTCAGGTTTGGAAACTTCCCGAAGAAGCGACGTTCGAACAGGGTGCCGGTATTTTTGTTCCTTATGCGACCGCCTACCGGGCGCTTTTCAAAAAGGCAAAGATACGGCCGGGCGAGAAGATTTTGATCCATGGTGCTTCCGGTGCCGTGGGGATCGCCGCGATTCAATGGGCTAAGAATGCCGGGGCGGTCGTGTTTGGGACCGCGGGTTCGACAAAGGG
Source organism: Acidobacteriota bacterium (assembly GCA_029862725.1). Taxonomy (GTDB): domain Bacteria; phylum Acidobacteriota; class Blastocatellia; order Pyrinomonadales; family Pyrinomonadaceae; genus Aridibacter. The sequence continues at coordinate 2,721 of JAOTWT010000470.1, forward strand.
CTGGGAACTGGTCGAGAGAATTGGCGCCGACAAGGTATTCGATCACACCGATCCGGAGAACTACCTGACCGAGATCCTCGATGCGACGGGCGGTGTGGGGGTCGATGTGATTCTTGAAATGCTCGCCAATGAGAACCTCTCTAAAGACTTCTACGTCCTCGCAAAATTCGGTAGAATCGTCGTGATCGGAAGTCGCGGTTTGCTTGAGTTCGACCCGCG
>JAOTWT010000473.1 GCA_029862725.1 Acidobacteriota bacterium
AGCTGCTTCGTTACGCGATTAAGGATAATGAGTTGAAGGTCTCGGAAATCGATTTGGAAAGCAAAGAATAGGAGTTAGCGTTATGCCAACAGGACCAGCCGCAAGAACAACCGACAATGTCGTTCATCCGCTCCCACCCGTATTGACGGTCGGACCGGGGAGTACCAATGTCTTTATCGGCTTCCTGCCGGCCTGGCGCGGAATTCCGCTCGCTGCGGCGGCCGGTCTGCAAGCAGCCAAAGCGACCGCCGATACTGCCATAAAAAGCGCGGAAGCCGCTACACTCGCCGCCGCAGGGACCCCTGGAGCGCCTGCGGCATATGCTGCCGAACAAGCCGCGAAGTCCGCCGCGCTGGCTTCGATGTCGTCTATGATAACGAGCTTGGCAGCAAGCGGTGCGGACATACATACATGTACAACTCCGACACCAGTACCGCCGCACGGTCCGGGAGTGGTGATCGACGGATCCGCGACGGTGATGATCAATTTTCTCCCGGCCTGCCGCCTGGGCGATACGGTCCTCGAGGCGATAGGTCCCCCAAACAAGATAGTGAAGGGTGAATTTACCGTAATCATCGGGGGATGAGTCCCGAATCGCGTCTTCGAATTGGCAGGTAGCACCTCAGTCTTTGCGTGAAGAAAGTTGCCGCGAGAATTGGATGCGGCCGGTTCCAAATGCTAATTGTCAGAAAGGCACAAATGGAAGCGATGAATGCGGGACGAGACGACAGTCTCGCCGGCTTGATCGTCACCCGTGCGACAGAAAAAGATCCGGAACTGGCGGATAAATACGAGAATCGGATTCTGCTCGACATGGCCCGGAACGGAATCAAGCGGGCGCGGTCTCACGGCCTTGAAAATACCCAAGATTTGCAGACATTTGTCGGGCTGATGTTTGTGGTCGCGCCCAACTTCGACGAACAACCCGAGATCCGCGCAGTCCTTTCCGACGAATCGATTCCTGCCGGAGAAAAGATCGAGAAATTAAAGAGCCCGCTCATTTCCGAGAAAGCCTGGGAAGAAGCCAAGAATAACCATAATGAAGAGGCTTGGAAATCGGCGCCCTAGCCTCTCTCGCCCGCGCGCGCACTCATGCTCGCCTTCCCTTCTCAGGGCCGCGTCATGGCTTCGGGATCGATCAGCTCGTCGAATTTCTCGCCATCCAGAATCCCGAGTTCGATTGCCGACTCCCTCAGGTTAATTCCCTTGTTGTGCGCGTTTTTTGCGATCTTTGCGGCGTTGTCGTAACCGATGTGCTGGTTGAGAGCCGTAACCAGCATCAAAGAATCACTCAGGTATTCCCCTATTTGTTCGCGGTTGAGTTCGATGCCCTCGATGCAAAACTCCACAAACCCTCGGCAGGCGTCGTCCAAGAGTCTCACCGAGTGCAGGAAATTGTGGATCATCACCGGTTTGAAGACATTCAGTTCGAAATTCCCCTGCGAACCCGCAAAACCGATCGCCGCGTCGTTGCCCATCACCTGGGCTGCAACCATCGTGATCGCCTCGCTTTGGGTCGGGTTGACCTTGCCCGGCATGATCGAACTGCCAGGCTCGTTCTCCGGTAGGACCAGTTCCCCAAGCCCGCATCTCGGCCCCGAACCTAGCCACCGAATATCGTTTGCGATTTTCATCAATGAGGCGGCAAGTGTTTTCAGACCGCCGCTCGCAAAGACAATTTCATCGTGCGCAGAAAGAGCCGCAAACTTATTTGGATGCGATTTGAAGTTAAGACCGGTTAGTTCGGCAATCTTGTCGGCCGCCCTTTTTGCGAATTCGGGATGCGAATTGAGGCCGGTTCCGACCGCGGTGCCGCCGATTGCCAAATCCAGAAGCCCCGTAAATACAGCATTTAACCGTTCAATGTCGCGCTCGAGCAGGTTTGCCCACCCGCCGAATTCCTGGCCGACCGTGAGCGGCGTCGCGTCCTGCAGGTGGGTCCGTCCGATCTTTACGACGTTGGCAAATTCGTCCGCTTTGGCCTCGATCGCCGTTTGTACCTTGTGCACCCGGTTGATCAGCTTGACCATTTGTTCCGCGGCGGCGATATACATTGCCGTCGGGAAGGTATCGTTCGAACTCTGCGATTTGTTTACGTCGTCGTTGGGGTGAACCGGCGACTTACTTCCCATGACGCCGCCAGCGATCTCTATCGCACGGTTCGAGATTACCTCGTTCGCGTTCATGTTCGTCTGCGTGCCGGAACCCGTCTGCCAGACACGGAGGGGAAAGTGCTTGTCGAGCTTGCCCTCGATCACCTCGTCGGCGGCCTTTACGATCAGGTCGCACTTTTCCTGTTCGAGTTTGCCCAGATCGGTGTTGACGATCGCACAGGCCTTTTTGAGAATCCCAAGGGCACGGATCAACTCTCGGGGCATGACGTCAAATCCGATGTTGAAATGATGGAGGCTGCGCTGGGTCTGCGCGCCCCAGTAAACATCCGACGGTACCCTGATCTCGCCCATCGAATCCGTTTCGACGCGCGTGCTTTTTGCTGTTTCGGTCATAGGCCTATTTTGCCATGAGTTTCTGAAGATAGCCACGAAAAGGCACAAAAAACACGAATGGAAATGAGGCGGGATTTGGCTGAGATCATAACTGAAACAAACCAATCAATTTCTTACGCTCCAGAATCGAATCACAAGCTGATCAAGCCGCAATCTCGCGGCGCTAGCAGTAATGATATTCTTATTTGTGTCCTTTCGTGCAGATCGTCAGTCTGCTCTTGAATCTTGGCTTCGTCTTGTTGACCAATCGTTTCATACCGTAAAATGTCAATGTCTATGGAAAATCTTAAACTCCTTTTCCAACTTTATTACAACCCCTCGGCCGCGATGAGCGAGATCATGGACAACGGCAGCTGGCTCTTTGCAGCGGCAGGTGTCGTCATCTTGAGCATCGGTCTGGGAGTCGCCATAAATTCCCATATTCTAAA
>JAOTWT010000472.1 GCA_029862725.1 Acidobacteriota bacterium
AGGGCGCCGGACCTCAATCTCACCAGGAGGTACCATGAAACTCTCACACTACGCTGCATTTGTGCTCGCGTTTTTTTTTCTCATATCCACGAACACGCAACTGATCGCCCAAACCGAAACCACGTCTGGACCAAAAGAAGCCGCGACCCGTAAAAAGGCATTCCGACCGACCAAGGCCCAGATCCAGGCGGCACAGGAAAAACTTCGTTCGGGCGGAGACTATGCCGGTGCGGTAGACGGTAAATACAATAACGACTTTCGTTCGAGCCTGAGCTCTTATCAGGAATCGAACGGCCTCGACAAGACCGGCAAGCTCGACGAGGCGACGATCTTAAAACTCGGGATTCCTTTGACCGACAATCAAAAGGGAATCGAAACACCCTCGAAACCAAAACGAGTCGTGTTCCGGGTCAGCAAGGAACAGATCACGGAGGCCCAGGCGAAGCTAAAGTCCAATGGCAGCTTTAGCGGCGAAGCCGATGGCAAATACAGTAAGGAATTTCGCTCGGCAATCCGCGATTACCAGTCTGCCAACGGTCTAAAACGTAAGGGCTCGCTCAATCGGGCGACCTTGGAAAAGATGGGGATCGCACTTACCGACCAGCAGAAGGCGATTCCCGTTAACGAGGATGACATCGCATCGGATCCGGGCGCGAAGCGAAAACGCGGTCCGGTGTTCAGGGCCACCCGTGACCAGATCTCATCGGTCCAGGCGATGCTCCGTTCGAAGGGCCTTTATTCGGGCGAAGACACCGGCAAACTAAACCCTGAAACGCGTAACGCCATCAAGGAATGGCAGGGCGCGAACGGCGTCAAGGTAACCGGCACTTTGAATAAAACGACGCTCGAGGCGATGGGAATCGAGCTGACCGAAAGACAAAAAGGAAGCTAAAGGTAAACGCCGGGAAGTAACGTGAACTGAAATCCCGTTACTTTCCGGCCTGCTTCGATCCTGCTCGTCACGATCACAGAAATCAGTTAACTAGATCTCTTTTCGATTTGGAATCCACGCGTATCTGTAATGTTCGGGAATTAGAGCAGTTTAAATGCAGTAAATACCCGGAGCCCCGAAAGGGCGTCGACGTGTTTCTATGACGACACATTTAGGGATTCCAGAATTTCTGATTAGAATCAGTAAGTCGCCTTTTGAAATTTGCAAAGCTTTCCAACTTGAAACTTGGCATTTGAAACCGGAAACTAACGCAAGTCATGCGCTTCGTGCTTACCCGCCGCTTCTATGTTTTGCTCGCCCTCGGGATCGTCCCGCTTCTATTCGCATGGGGCTCATCCTGGTTGGCGTATGCAGTCCTCGCCTATGACATCCTGCTTGTCGCGGGGGCGGCCGGGGATTATTTATTTTCGCGCAACTTACCCGAAGAACTGACGATCGAACGCAGTTTTTCAGGCCGTTTTGCGATCGGCGATCCGACCGAGGTCACGATCACGATAAAAAACGCCTCCGCTCGCAGTTACCTCATGCGCGTCAAGGACCAATACCCGGCGGCGCTGGTTTTGAGCGGCGAGCGCGAGTTCGAAGCGCTTGTAAGGGCCGGCACGAACGCCTCGAGCTCGTATGAGCTGACGCCGCCGAGGCGCGGACGGTATGAATTCGGCACTACAGCGGTGAGGGTTTATTCGAGGCTCGGGCTCGTATGGGTACAGGGAGAGCTTGGTTCCGAGGACGAGATCAAGGTCTATCCAAACATGCGTCGCGCGAGGGAGATGGAGCTCAAGGCACTCGGAGCGAATGCCTATCTCGCGATTCAACGAAAATCGCTCAGGCGTGGAGATGGACGTGAATTCGAATCGATGCGGGATTACGTGCGCGGCGACGAGCTACGCCATATTTCCTGGACGACGACAGCGCGGCGCGCGAAGCTGACCACACGGCAATACCAGATCGAACGCGATCAGGCCGTCGTCATCGCTCTGGATGCGGGGAGGTTGATGACGGCCCGGATCGGGAACGAAACCAAGTTCGACACCGCGATCCATGCTTCGCTCGCCCTCATGTCCGCTGCGGCAAAAGGCGGCGACAACTGCGGTCTTGTCGTTTTCGGCAGAAAGGTCAGAAAGTATCTTCCTCCGAAAAAGGGCATTTCGCATATCGACGGGATTCTCGAAGCGCTGCATGATCTCGAGCCGGAACTGATCGAGCCATCCTATTCCCGGGCTTTTCGTTTTATCGCGGCAAATTCGAAGAAGCGTTCCTTCGTGATCATACTGACGGACCTGATCGACAAGGAGTCGTCCCGCGAATTGATCGATTCCTTGCGCCTTCTGAGGCCCCGGCACCTCCCGCTTGTCGTGACCATCGGGGACCGCGACCTCAATGCCACGGTCAGCGATACCCCGCGGGATATCGACGAGGTGTTTGTTCAGTCAGCGGCTGAGGAAATTATTCTGCAGCGAGATTCGGCTCTGCGACAGGTCGAAACCCTGGGAGGGCTTGCACTCGATGTGACGACACAAACCCTTGCTCCCAGCCTTTTGGAAACTTATTTGCGGGTAAAAGAACGCGGCTTATTATAACCCCGTGCCCCATTCCGGAAATTCGTTAAACCGCTAAGAACGAGATGGATCAAAGTAAAAAAGGAGCGGCCGGGTGAATTTTTCTGCAATACTCTTAATTGCCGGACTCTTTTTCGTTTATTCCCTTTTGTCGCGAAGAATCAGCAGTAGTTTTCTTACTGCGCCGATGATATTTACGGCCGCCGGCCTTTTGATTGCACAGTTTGTGCCTGGTCTGTTCGGCGATACGATAGATCATTCATTTGTACACCTGCTCGCCGAGCTGACCCTCATTTTCGTCCTCTTTACCGATGCGGCCGCGATCGATTTCGGAAAACTGCGAACAGACTACGGCCTTGCTGCCAGATTGCTTTTGATCGGCCTACCGCTGACTATTGCCGCCGGATTGGCAGCGGCACTTCTG
>JAOTWT010000471.1 GCA_029862725.1 Acidobacteriota bacterium
CGGGTATTCTAACCGGTTCGGGCGGCAGCGTGCGGATCGGCGGCGGTGCGGGTCAGTCGCCGGCAGAATACGCCAGGGGAAAGGCATATCTCGAAGAATTGGCGTCGCTCAGCGGCGGAAGGATGTTTGAGGCAGACACGACATATAATCTGGACGGGGCGTTTCGGAGTATCGCCGAGGAACTCAGAAGACAGTATTCTCTTGGATACTACCCGGAATCCGTTGGCGAAGACGGAACCCGAAAGAGAATCAGGGTCCGCGTCAGGCGCCCAAATGTGGTGGTAAGAACAAAAAGAAGCTATATTGTCGGTAAAGGCGGCTAGAAGTTTTTGAATTCGGAATTGGATTCGTAAGCACCGCTGGCCGGTGCTTCGCTTTTTGTATGAAACAGAGAATTTTATTTACCGCAGCAATGGTTCTCATGGTTCTGCTCGCCATTGTCGGCGAAAAGGCCATCGCACAGTCGAATAATTCGGATGTGGGTGCTTCAAAGAAAGCAAACCGGCGTATACCGAAACCTACTCCGACACCTCTTCCGCAGCCGCAACCCGTAGATGAAAATGTCATTGAATCCGGTGACGAAATAAGCGTCGATACAAATCTGATAACGATACCGGTCAAGGTTATAGACCGGCAGGGAAGATTCGTTCCCGGGCTCAAGCAGTCGGATTTTACGGTTGAGGAAGACAAGAAGCCACAAGAAATCGCGTATTTTTCGAACGAGGAATTGCCGTTTACGGTCGCACTTGTGCTCGACATGAGTTATTCGACCGTTTTCAAAATAGACGAAATACAGCAGGCCGCGCTTCAGTTCGTGACGGAATTGCGCCCGCAGGACAAGGTCATGGTTGTTGCCTTTACCGACCGTGTCGAGGTCCTGACGGAAGTGACGAATGACCGCAAAGCGATAAACAGGGCAATTCTTCTCACACAGATCGGTTCGGGAACGAGCGTTTACGAAGCAGTCGATTTTGTGCTCAATGAACGGTTCAAGAAAATCGGGGGTCGGAAAGCGGTGGTCTTGTTTACAGACGGTGTCGATACGACTTCGCGGAAAGCGACTGACCGCGACAATCTGAGCGACACGCTCGAATCGGAGGCGCTGATATATCCGATTCGTTATGACACCTATGCCGATGTTCAGGCGATCCAACAGGGAAAGGTAAGTATCAACGATCCGACGAGTCCCCGTACGACTCCGCCTGCCGGCGGTGGTTCAATCCCGGGAGTACGGACACCGCCGCCGTTTCCGGCGCCGGTAGGGACGATCGGAACCGGCACGGTTCGAAGCCTTCCGGGCGACGGGACCAGTATTCAAGACTATAAAAGGGCGTCTGAATACCTCGACGAGATGGCTTATCGTACCGGCGGAAGAATTTATGACGCCCAGACAAATCGTTCTCTGGCTTCAGCATTTTCGAAGATCGCATCGGAATTGCGTGAGTTCTACAGCCTCGGGTACTACCCGTCTGATGAAGATAACACTGCGAAAAGAAGGAAGATAAAGGTCCGCGTAAAGATGAAGAAAGTCTCGGTACGTTCGCGTGACAGCTATGTCCTGGGCTTCTCCAAGAAATAGACTTACACTTGTGTTCCGTCAGGAAGTACAGCGTTTTTGGGAACGATGATCAAGCCGTCCCTGATGTAGTATTCGTCGCGGTCTGCTTCTTCGACTCCATCCTTGTTAACGAGCTGTACGTTTTTTCCAATCCGAGCGTTCTTGTCGATAATCGCCCCGTTTATTGTCGCGTTCTCACCGATTCCGATATGCGGAATGCCCTGTGCGGCTTTTTCGCCTAATTCCTCGTACGATTCGTAATAATCCGCGCCCATCACGATAGAATTTTCGATTCGCGCGCCCTGATCGATACGGCTCCTGAGGCCGAGTATCGAATTGCGGGCATAGACCCCGTTCAAAATACAGCCCTCGCTGATCATTGAATTTCCCATGTCGCAGGAGATTATCTTGGAAGGCGGCAAATACCGGCTGTTGGTGTAAATCGGGGCGTCGGCATTAAAAAAGTTGAATTTCGGCACGGGAGAGGCAAGATCCAGATTTGCATCATAAAAAGCGCGAATCGTTCCGATGTCTTCCCAGTAGTGGTTAAACAAGTGTGCCTGGACGTTCATCTCCTTGATCGATGCGGGAATAACCTCCTTGCCGAAATCGACCCAGGATTGGTCTTTGGACAACAACTCGGCGAGACGGTCGTACTTAAAGACATAGATTCCCATCGAGGCAAGATACGGCCGGTTTTCGGATTCGGTATCGGAAAGGCCGAACTTAGTCGTATCGACCCGCATTGCCGCGAGTTCCTCGCCCGTCGGTTTTTCCTTGAATTCCGTTATTGCACCGTCGTCATTTGTCTTAAGAAGACCGTAACCTTCTGCCTCGCGTTCAGCGCAGGGGATAACCGAAACCGTTACGTCGGCTTCCGATTCGTAATGCTTGTTCAGGAATTCCCGGTAGTCCATGCGGTATAGGTGGTCGCCCGAGAGTATGATCACCGTATCGTGGCCGAGAGTTGGTATGTGCTGAAGCACCTGTCTGACCGCGTCCGCGGTACCCTGGAACCATTGCTTGCTTTCGCGCGTCTGCTCCGCCGCTATGATCTCGACAAAGCCGTTCGAAAAGCTCGAAAAGCGGTAAGTGCGGGAAATATGCTGGTTGAGCGAGGCGGAATTAAACTGGGTCAATACAAAAATATGCATCACATCCGAATTGATGCAGTTCGAAATCGGGACGTCTATCAGCCTGTATTTGCCAGCCAAAGGCACAGCGGGTTTTGCACGATCGCGGGTGAGGGGAAAAAGGCGGCTTCCGGCTCCACCTCCTAGTATTAACGCAATGGCTTTTTTTCTGCGGCCCATAAGTTCCTTTATATTCAAGATTCGTTGCAATAAGAATAGCTTTAACCCCGTAAGGTTTACAAGA
>JAOTWT010000474.1 GCA_029862725.1 Acidobacteriota bacterium
ATAATTTACGGGGTCGCCGAAGTGGAGTGGAAATGCGGTGTCGAGGTTGCCGAAGACATTAATTTTTCTGCGGCGGCGGCGGCCGAGGCCTGGGCGGGAGGCGTCTCGTGGGACCAGTTGGTTGCGAGGACACGCGCCGAGGAGGGAGATCTCGTCCGGCTTTTGTCGAGGACGGGTGAGGCTCTCATGCAGATCGCGCATCAACGCGATTCCAACGCGGAGTCGGCGAGGAACGCGCGTGCGGCTGCCGAGATCGTATTGCGAGATCCGATCCGTTGACGTTTGATCAGACTGACAGATTGAAAACGAAGTGTTAAGGAATGACTGTTGGTGGAGAATGTGAATTTGCGGCATGAAAGACAACAATTAAGAAGCTCTGAGATGCTGTGTAAAAAGAGGAGGTATCAAATATCCACTTCAACTAAACATTCTTCCCGATTTGATCTCTGTTTCTTTGTGTTTGATCTCAATATTGTTACTTGATCGAGCATTCTGTATCATCTTACTGGTTGAGTTATGAAAGTATTACTGGCAGACGAACGTGGATTTTGTTTTGGTGTCGAACGCGCGGTCGATATGGTTGAAGACGCGTTGGGTGAGGGCGAAACTGTCCGAACGCTCGGTCCTTTGATCCACAATAACGAGGAAATGGGACGCCTGGAAGAGAGTGGTGTGACCACGATTTCCGAGCCCGTACAGATAAAACGCGGCGAAACGGCGGTGATCCGCGCGCATGGGGTAACCCCCGGGGTCCAGAACGATCTCGAATCGAGGGCTTCGAAAGTGGTCGACGCAACTTGCCCTTTTGTAACACGAGTTCAGAAACTTACGGCGCGTGCAGCAAACGAAGGCCGGAATGTCGTGATTGTCGGGAATCCGGATCACCCGGAGATGGTAGGCGTAAAAGGTTATGCACCGGATCACGCGTTTATCGTAAATAGTGCGGAAGAGTTGGCGAGTCTGCCGAAGCTTCAAAATCCCTTGGTCGTTTCTCAAACCACGATCAAGGCCAAGACCTTTTTTGATACCGCCGAGGCGGTAAAAGAGATTGCAGAAGGTGATACAGAGGTGATCAACACAATCTGTTCGGCAACACGCGACCGACAGGATTCAGCACGTTCGTTGTCGGCCCATGTCGATGCTTTTTACGTCATTGGCGGCGAGCATTCATCGAACAGCCGTAAATTACTCGCGGTGTGCAAAGAGAATTGCAGGAAGAGCTTTTTGATACAGACTGAAGCGGATATCAATGCGGCCGATCTAGAGGGAGTTGAGACGGTTGGCGTAACGGCGGGTGCTTCAACACCCAACTGGCTCATCGATAATGTTGTCGCGAAGCTTGAATCTTTGGGGTAGTTCTTCAGAAGTCAGGAGTCAGTTCACGGTTAAGAGTTAAGGATTTCGCGTTCAAATCTTCAGTGTTCACTTCTTAGTTTTCAGTTAAAAAAAGCCGCCTGAATGGGCGGCCTTTTTCTCCATGCGGTCTTAGGGTATGACAAGTACTTGCCCTACCTTAATACTGCTGGGGCTACTTAGTTGATCCCGGTTGGCATTGTAGATATCCATATACCGGCTCGTTGTGCCGTAAAACCTGAAGCTGATAGCACCGAGGGTATCGCCGGGTCTCACAACATATGTTTGCGTCGAGCCGTCCGTTCTCGGCGGAGGGTTGTCGCGGTCGTCATCTCCGCGAGTTTCCGTTACGTTTGTAGCAGAATAACGCGGAAGGAAGAACTCCTTGTTGATGTAAACACCAAACTCGGTCCCGGACTTAACTTCCGCTTCCTTGCCTTTAGTCAGCCTTTCACCAAGCAAACCGCCGCCGGCTCCGATAATTCCGCCGATTATGGCACCCTTGCCGCCGCCGATTATCGCGCCGAGGACCGCACCGCCGGCTCCGCCTCCGCCGATAAAGATGATCTTCCGGTTTTTCATTTTCTCGGCTGATGCGCCGCCTTCCGCGTCACTTTTGGCATCGTCGGTATCGAGACTTGTTAGCGATCCGCTGATCGATCTGGTCATCCCATTCGGGAGCCGGAGTTCAACAAAACTAACATCTATCTGCCCGGGCTTTCCGCCCTTCGCCGCAGGGGTCACGTCGTCGACGTTGCCCACGATCGTGCTCCCGTTGGGAATCACTATGACTCCCGTCGAAGAATAGACCGGTTCGGTTACCTTTGTGTTGAAACGGTCGCCCGCCTGTGATGTCTTCGACGACAACTTATCGTCAATCCTGACCCTGATTCTCTCGCCTGCCTCGACTTTGTAGTTCTGCCCATAAACAGAAATCGTCGCGGTCAGCAAAATAAGGACCAAAATCGCAATTATATTTTTCGTTTTTATGTTTTCACTCATGTGTACTACCTCAGAATCTCAAGGGAATGTAATTTAAAATTACTGACCATTGGAATGACAAATATCTAAATAAGGGGTCGAGTTGACCTTCAGAATATCACTTTTAGTAAGCAAAAAAAATATACCTCCAAATATTGAAAAAAAGCCCTTATTCGGCATATAGTTACGGTAAGTCAAAAAAATGTTGCCAAATTAGTTGAAGAGCGCAGTTTGTTTTTCAATTGATCTTGGATAAGTTTAAATAAACGTACCAGGGGATTGGAAAATGCCGGTTGTGAGTCAGACCCTCCTTTTGTTCACGCTCAACTTCGTTGATGCAGTACTGACGATTTACTGGGTCCGAAACGGCATAGCTACGGAAGAGAACCAGCTAATGGCAATCCTCCTGGATGTTGGAGACGGACCGTTTCTGGCAGTAAAGATCGCTGTTGGAGCGATCGCCGCGGTGGTCCTTTGGAACTGGGGCCATTTGCGTTTGGCAAAATACGGTCTCGGCACCGCGCTCGTGATCTATACGGCTCTGATGGGGGTCCACTTCTTCACCGGACTTTCCGCGATGGGAATAGTGGAAATCGGGAC
>JAOTWT010000475.1 GCA_029862725.1 Acidobacteriota bacterium
CCCCGGATTTAAGCGGTTCAAGCACAGCATCGATGATATCGGCCTCGGTTCTGCTCCGTGAATACACCTGAAACGGTGAGGTAATTTCACCAATGATCCGGAATGGTTGGTGCCGCGTATTTCGATTTCTGCGAAACGGCAGATACAGCCGCCCTTGCTTTCCGCAAGTCCGGCGATTTCTTCGGCGGCAAAACCCAGATCATCAAAGAACCACGCGCCCAACCCAATCCGTTCCACGAGTCAGGACCCGGATCCTCAAGAATTTCAAAAAAACTCATCACATCTTTCCCTAACGAACCCAGTGGACTTAAAAAGAGCCTCACCATCGAAACCGTCCGGATTTAGTTGTCTGAGAGTAATCTACTTCAAAACCTCAAGATTCTCGTCAAGGGCCTTGAGCTGCGTTTCGATCTCTACGGCACGTTCTTTTACAGCGGCGACCTTTTCCGCCGGCGCCTTGTTTACGAAATTCTCATTCGAAAGCTGCTTTCCGAGCATCTCGCCCTCCCTGGCGAGTTTGTCGATCTGTGCTTCGAGACGCTCGATCTCCATGTCAAAATCGATGAGTCCCTCAAGTGGTATACCGATCTCTGAACCGTTCGTCAACACGCCCTTGGCGGACGCCTTTGGAACATCGAGCGATGCGCCAAGAACAAGTTCACCGGCCCGGGTAAGTTTTAAAATACGCAGTTGGTTGGCTTCAAATACCGTCCGTGTCGCTTCGTTGCACGCGATATTGACCGAAAGCGGCACGGAGTTCTTAATACGCATTTCGGCACGTATGTTGCGAATCTTTGAGATCAGCTCGATCACCAGCGACATGTCGTCTTCGGCCTTCGTATCAACCAGTGAATCGTTTCCGACCGGAAAATCGGCGAGCATAATGGTGGCGTTCGCACCTTCATAGGCGGGGTTGTGCAGAGATGCACCGGCACCGGGGAGTTTCTGCCAAAGTTCCTCCGTCAAATACGGCATAAAGGGGTGGAGCATCCGCAACGCCTGCTCGAGCACGGTCAGTATCCGCGAACTCGCCCCGGTATTTCCAGCATTGATCTCGTCTTTTGAAAGCTCGATATACCAGTCGCAAAAGTCATCCCAAAAGAAATGATAAAGAATCTGGACCGCTTCATGGAAAGCGTATGCGTCGAGAGCTTTGTTGACATCGCGCGCCGTCCGATTGAGCCGCGAGACGATCCAGCGGTCGGCAATGTCCGTTGCGTTTTCGAGGCAGGAGGGATCGACTGCGGCACCCTCGGAATTCATCAGGCAAAAACGTGTCGCGTTCCAGATCTTGTTCGCGAAATTCCTGTAGGACTCGACCTTCTCGTCGCGCCATGCGAAATCCATCCCCGTCGACGAACCGGCGAGCGCCATACGCGTAGCGTCGACGCCGTATTTATCGAATACTTCGAGCGGATCGACTCCATTTCCCTTGGTCTTCGACATCCGCTGGCCGTCGCTGGCAAGGACCGTTCCGGTCACATAAACATCGTCAAAGGGCCTTTCGCCCAGAAACTTCATCGACGACATTACCATCCGCGAGACCCACAGGAAGATTATGTCGCGGGCTGTAACGAGTACATTCGTCGGGTGGAACATCTCCAGGTCGGAGGATTTGGAGAGTGCGGAGTTCTGAGTACCGGGCACTGGATCCGCACTTCCGCTCTCGCGCTCTCCCACATTCTCACAGGTCCATCCCAGCGTGGAAAACGACCAAAGCCACGATGAAAACCAGGTATCGAGAACATCCTCGTCTTGTGTAAGTTCATCCGTTCCCGCCTTCCCGGCCGCTTCTTCACGCGTCGCCGCGACGAACAAATTCCCGTCTTTGTCGTACCACGCCGGTATCCTGTGGCCCCACCAGAGTTGCCTCGATATGGTCCAGTCGCGCAGGTTTTCGAGCCAGTCCGTATAGACCTTTGTGTGCGGGTTCTTCGGCGTGAATTGCGGATAACCGGTGTCCTCCTTGAGCCCGAGGGCAAGATCGCGCATCTCGGACATCTTTACCCACCACTGCTCGGAAACGATCGTTTCAATAACCGTCTTGCATCTTTCGCACACCGGGAGCGACATCTCGTAGTCGTCGATCTTTTCCAGCAAACCCAAATCCTCGAACTTCTCAACGACAAGCTTGCGAGCCTCGTAACGATCGAGTCCTTCGAAATCGGCTCCCGAATCGGCGTTCATCGTCGCGTCGTCGTTCATCACATTGAGCTGCTCAAGATTATGGCGTTTTCCGATCTCGTAGTCGTTCGGGTCGTGGGCGGGCGTAATTTTTACAGCGCCGGTACCGAATTCGGCGTCGACATACTCGTCGGCGACGATCGGGATAACGCGGCCAGTCAGGGGCAGATCGACCGTCTTCCCGATCACGTCGGCGTACCGCTCATCGTCTGGATTAACGGCAACGGCCGTATCGCCAAGCATCGTCTCGGGACGCGTCGTGGCGACCGTCAAGGTCATCCCGCCGCCGGTCACAGGGTATCTCAAATAGTAGAGTTTGCCGTCCTTTTTGAGCTTGTCCTCAACCTCAAGGTCCGAGAGCACAGTCTTGTCATTTGGACACCAGTTCACAATACGGGCCCCGCGATAGATCGCATCTTCCTCGTATAGTCTTACAAACACTTTGGTTACGAGTTCAACGAGAGCGTCTTCCATGGTAAATCGCTCACGCGTCCAATCCACCGATATTCCCTCGCGCCGGATTTGTTCGGTAATTTCCCCGCCGTATTTATCCTTCCACTGCCAGACCCTTTCGAGGAATGCCTCGCGACCGATTTCCAGCGGGGTAGTTCCCTCCTCTTTTAGCTGGCGGGTAACCATCAACTGGGTGGAAATTCCCGCATGATCGACGCCCGGCACAAAGAGGGTACGGTAACCGAGCATTCTCTTCTGGCGGGTGAGCACATCCATGATCGTGTGCTG
>JAOTWT010000477.1 GCA_029862725.1 Acidobacteriota bacterium
TTGGCGCCCTCGCGAAATCGGACCTTGGAAACAGCCGTGTTTCCAAAGTTTCGGGCACCCTTTCAACCCGGCTTATAAAGGTGACCGCAGTTTGCCGTACATATGAGATTTGTGAGAACGGAATCTGGAAAAAAAAGAAAGCCTATTCCGAAGAACGTGAGATCGTCGATTACAGCGATACGATTACATTTGAGGCACATGCTGCCGGTTATGATCATTGGGGGAAGCATCTGACCGATCCTTCAACGGGCGGCTTTGATATCGACCGTGCCGAAAAGTACCTTATGACCAAACTACTTGAAAAGCTCAAAAAGAACGAAGTCGCTTATGGGAAGTTTAAGGAGAATTGTAAGTAGAGTGGGAGACTCAGAACTGAAAACTGAAAACGGAAAACTGAAAAACTAATGAGAACCGTCGGCGGTAGCCGATGGCGAACGGAAAACTTAAAACTGAAAACTAATGAGAACCGTCGGCGGTAGCCGATGGCGAACGGAAAACTTAAAACTGAAAACTAATGAGAACCGTCGGCGGTAGCCGATGGCGAACGGAAAACTTAAAACTGGAAACGGAAAACTGAGAACTGAGAACTTAGAGATATTTGGAGAGTGGTTTAAGGTGGAAGTTAGAGGATGAAGGAAAACCGGACGCTGGCCTGAAAGATTGATCATTCATTCTACCGGCAAGTGAAACTTGATTTGAAAGAAGTCACGTCTGTGGAAATGAATGCGGACAAAAGTGTTTGCCCATCGCGAGTCAGCAAATAGTCACCAAAGTTGAGCGCGGGCATCCTTGAGGGTATTGAGCGAAGCGAATAACCGCCTGAGAACTCGAAACTCGTTTTAGTTAGGTTCACCAAGCCCGAACTCGTTGAAAACGGCTTCTGCCCTATTTTCGTGCTTCAATGCTCCGATGAACACGCCAAATGAACCTCTTATTGTATAGTGTCATCGACTGGAAGTGGCTGCACATCCTGACTTAAAGCGATCTACGCCGATATCATTAGAAATACCAAGACGAAAGTCGAGTTCGGAACAAGATTGAAACCACGTCTACCTGAAAGCTTTGTTGAGACATTTAAGAGGAAATCGATCACACCTTTAGGCGTAACTCTGAGCTTTGACCGCTAAATATAGCTGACAGTCCTGATCCCTTCGATGATCTTTTCGACGCTCGGGAGCGCCAGGTCTTCAAGATTCTTGGCATAAGGCATCGGCGCTTCGGCCGTCGATATGCGGAACACGGGTGCATCGAGGTAATCGAAGGCATGCTCCATGACCTGGTGCGAGATCTCGGCACCGACGCTTGCAAAGGCGTGAGATTCTTCCGCGACTACGAGCCGGTTCGTTTTTTTGACCGACTCGACAATTGTGTCGATATCCAACGGCTTGATCGTTCTCGGGTCGATCACTTCGACCGAGACATCCAGATCTTTCTGCGCGATTTCGGCGGCCTGCAGAGCGAGGGGTACCGTCATCGAACGTGCAACGATCGTACAATCATTTCCTTCGCGTTTAATATCGGCGACGCCCAAAGGGATCGTAAAATCGTCGTCTTCCGGCACCTCGTCCTTGAGTCCGTACATCCTTTCCTGCTCCAGGAAAAGCACGGGGTTGTCGTCACGGATCGACGATTTCAAAAGGCCCTTCGCATCGCGGGCGGTCGAAGGCATTACGACCTTGAGACCAGGCCAGTTGGCGTAAAATGCCTCAAGCGCCTGTGAATGTTGTGAAGAAACCTGGTAAGCCGAGCCGTTGGGGCCGCGAAAAACAATCGGTATGTTGAATTGGCCGTTGGACATATAAGCCATCTTCGCAGCATGGTTGATGATTTGATCCGATGCCAGGATGCTGAAGTTCATCGTCATAAACTCGATCACCGGGCGCAGGCCCGCCATCGCCGCGCCGACTCCGACCGCGGCAAAACCGAGTTCCGTAATCGGGGTATCGACAACGCGCTTGTCGCCAAACTCCTTCCAGAGACCACGCGTCACCTTGTAGGCACCGTCGTATTCGGCGACTTCCTCGCCCATGATAAAGACGTTTTCGTCCCTGATTAGTTCTTCGCGAAGCGCTTCGTTGAGGGCATCTCTGATCGTCAATGTTGGCATAATTCTTGTCTTGAAACTGATGACTGATAACTTAAAACTGGATATTGAATTGATGACCGGCGGCTTTGATTATTCTAATGCTTGGCGCTTTTAAGCACGCGATTTAAATCCGAAAAACATTATTACATCGATTATTGATATCCAGTTATTAGTCAGCATAAATCCCCGTAAACAGCTCGCTTTCATCCGGGAACGGGCTGTTTTCGGCAAATTCGACAGCGTCAGCCGTCTTGTCGGCCGCGCGTTTTTCTATCAATTCAAACTCCTCGTCAGAAATAACCCCTGCCTCCACAAGGCTTTCACGGAACAATACGATCGGATCACGGGTCTGGAATGTCTTTATTTCCTCCGGGGTGCGGTATTTACCGGGATCCGACATCGAGTGTCCCATAAAACGGTATGCCCGCATTTCCAGGAGCGTTGGCAAAGACTCTTTGCGCCCACGCTCAATCGCCCTCTCGGTAGCCTGCCTAACAGCCATGACGTCCATGCCGTCTACAAATTCGTTGGCGATGCCGTAACTCTCGGCTTTTTTTGCGATATTTCTGGTACTCATGGCACGCGCCTGCGACGTTCCCATTCCGTAACGGTTGTTTTCGCAGATATATATACAAGGGATCTTCCATAGCTGCGCCATGTTGAGCGACTCGTGAAAAATACCCTGGTTGACGGCCGCCTCGCCAAAGAAACACAGCGTCACATCGTCATCTTCGCGGTATTTTTGCGCATAGGCCATACCGGTGCCGATCCCGATCTGGCCGCCAACGATCCCATGCCCGCCAAAAAAGTTCTTTTCTTTTGAGAACATATGCATC
>JAOTWT010000476.1 GCA_029862725.1 Acidobacteriota bacterium
TCAACCGGAAGCGAAAAAAATGGCAGCAGCAGCGGGTAAGAAGGTGAATTCACCTTCTTACCCGTCACAACAAACCGGACATATGATGTGCTAGGAAAACCGGACATCTTCATTTGCTATGAACACTATCTTGTCAAAGGGGTTGCTTTCGAACGTATAAACCTACTATTATGTCGGACATAGCAATTTCAACTTGAATTCATGTCTATATTCAAGTGAATAGAGACCGGCTCCCGGGAATCGATTGTCAGACATATTCGAATCACCCAACGTGGATCGTCTTCCCAACAAGCCATTTAACATTAAGGAGATTAGCATGGACCCTTTTCTTGGACAGATTCAGGCCTTCGGATTTAACTTCGCTCCACGTGGATGGGCGCTCTGTAATGGACAACTGCTTCCTATTGCTCAAAATACCGCCCTTTTTTCATTGCTCGGCACAACGTATGGCGGCGACGGAAGGACTACGTTTAATTTGCCCGATCTACGCGGACGGGTATCGCTCCATTACGGTAGCGGACCGGGGCTTTCAACGCGACCAATCGGTCAGAAAGGTGGCGCGGAAAGTGTTACCCTGAACACCAGCGAGATTCCGTCCCACAGCCATACGGCAAACGCTGCTGCCGAAGCTGCGGATTCCGGCAAGCCGTCGGGCAACGCTTTGGCAACTCCGGACGGCGTGATGATCTACCGCGCAAACCAGGCACCGGATGCGACTCTTCACTCGGGGACGATTGGAAATACCGGCGGCAATCAGTCGCACTACAACATGGAGCCTTTTTTGGTCATCAACTGGTGTATCGCTCTTGTCGGAGTATTCCCATCAAGAAACTGATCTCCCGACTTTTCAATGAGCAAAGAGTCCGTTTATCTGCTACGAAGCGAATCAATTCACCAAATGAGGTTAAATTATTTTTTTTTTTTTGAGATTGAAGGGAGACGAATATGGAATCGTTTTTAGGACAAATAACGGCTTTTGGATTCAATTTTGCGCCCAGGGGTTGGGCCAAATGCGACGGCCAATTGCTCCCAATTAACCAGTATGAGGCACTTTTTTCGCTTCTCGGAACAATATATGGCGGCGACGGAAGGACTACGTTTGGGTTGCCTGATCTACGCGGACGGGTATCGCTCCATTTCGGTAGCGGACCGGGACTTACGCCCCGGACAATCGGTCAGAAAGGTGGCGCGGAAAGGGTTACCCTGCTCACCAGCGAGATTCCGTCCCACAGCCATACGGCAAACGCTGCTGCCGAAGCCGCGGATTCCGGCAAGCCGTCGGGCAACGCTTTGGCAACTCCGGACGGCGTGATGATCTACCGCGCAAACCAGGCGCCGGATGCGACTCTTCACGCCGGCACCGTCGGTAATACTGGGGGCAGCCAATCGCACGAAAATATGGGGCCTTATCTTGTTATTAACTGGTGCATCTCACTCCAGGGTATCTATCCGTCACGTAACTAAGTTACATCTGGAAAGAAAAACCGAAAGATTGAGGTCTGCAATTACCCCGTTTCCGGAATGCCGGCATCGGGGTAATTCTATGTACGGACGCGTGACAGCATTAGCAGGCCGACCAGCCCCATCAAAACCAGAGGGCTCCACACCGCCAAAACGGGGCTCAACAGCCCGCTTTGACCGAATTGCTCGAATACCGCCTTCGTACCTATAAATACAAGCCAAAGTCCCGCCGCGTATACGATTGTGACGACATTTCCGGAACTGTGTATCGAAAGTGCAAACGGCGCCGTGATGAGTACGATAATGAACGGCAAGAACGGCGCTGTGTATTTCTTATGAAGAGCTACCGCGTAGGAACGATATTCTGACGGCGAAAGCACTGAGTTCAGCTTGTACTTTGTTTCAGCGATATTTAGGTGACTTGGCTTTACGATCAGTCCCTTAAAGGGATCCGAGCCGATCTGAATTGTCCTGCTTCCGATGCTTCGAGTAACAACACCGCTGTCGGACCAACTTTGCTCCGTCGGATCGGTCTCGAATTCTACGTGATCTCCTTTCCAGACGGCTTTTGTCGCCCTTACCACAGACCTTATTTCGAATGGGTCTTTTCCAAAGCGATAGACAGCTATGTTTTCAACCTTGTTACCGTTATCGGACGCGTTGCTCCGTTCAAATGAGACAATCGTTTCCCTACCCGCAAGCCACAACCCCGAACGCGTCTCGACCAGTTTGTTCCGACTCCGGATGCGTGCACGCAGCGAATCCTGGACCCTGTTCGACTCCGTCACGACGAGTTCCTGCACCGCAAGATTGAATCCCCCTATGATCATCGCGAGTACGAAGCACGGCATCAGAATCCGATATACGCTCCTTCCCGCGGATGTCCATGTCACTACTTCGTTTTGCCTTGTTTTTATAACGTATGTTGCGATCGCTGCGACCATAAGCGCGGAAGGGGCGATCTCCAAATAAACAAACGGGATCAAATAGAATAAATACTGGGCAAGCAGTGACACCCCGTTGTCTATCGTCCCGGCGAATTTCCAAAGCTCGAATGCTGTAAACACAACATACATAACCGTAAGAAACCCAAGGGTTAGGAGGTAATTCCTAAGAACGGTTATTACTATGTCCGTGTCCAGGATCGATCGTCCCGGCACGAGATTTCCGGCACGGCCGAAGAACCCGCCGGCGGCTTTCACACTTCCTCCAAATTCCTTTAATTTCCGCAGAACAGCGATATCGTGAACATTTACCTTTCTGGAATAAAAAAGCCAAACGATCAGAATTCCAATGACGACCAGGGGAAGCAGCCCCCCGGTCCCGACTGATATTGCGCCGGTACGTGCCAGCTGTTCGCCTGCCAATGTCAGAAAATAATAGACAATCAGGCTCACAAGGGCGAGAAATATACCGAATCCTCGCCCTCCGCGATTGAATTTCGAGACCAGTGCGGCCCCG
>JAOTWT010000478.1 GCA_029862725.1 Acidobacteriota bacterium
ACGACTCCGCAATCTCATCCGTGGTCACCACGGCCGCGAGCGGATGACCATTTCCCATCGGTTTCCCCATGATCACGATATCCGGAATGACCCCTTGCATCTCGAACCCCCAGAAGTGTTTACCGAGACGTCCAAAACCCGTTTGAACTTCGTCGCTGATGCAGACCCCGCCGCGCTCCCTTACGCCCGGATACATTCGTTTCAAATATCCGTCAGCAAGAGGAACCTGTCCGCCGCAGCCGATAATCGGTTCGGCGATGAACGCCGCCGGTTCGATACCCTCCAGAAATCCAATAGCCTCGGCCGCATATTTTTCGCCGGCATCCGGTCCTCTGTGTAGTCCCTTGTAAACGTCGGGAATCGGAGCCTGGACTACATTGTCTGATTGCCCTTTGCCGCCCTTACGCCCATATTTGTAATGGCTGATCTTGATGCCAAGATTGGTGTTCCCGTGATAACCATGTTCCATCACGATCACATCACGCCGACCGGTATGGGTCATCGCGAGCCTCATTGCAAGATCGCTGGCAGCACTCCCGGAATTTACAAAAAAAACCTTGTTCAGCTTATTGGGGAGCCGGGAGACAAGATTATCGGCGTAGTCGTTGTAGGCATCGTTTAAATAGCGTGTGTTCGTGTTCAAACGCGCCATCGCTTTCCGTCCCGCCCTTACGACCCTCGGATGGCAATGCCCGACGTGGGGTATGTTGTTGTAGCAATCCAGATATGAATTCCCAAGGGAGTCGTACATGTACTGAAATGCTGCGCCGGTCATCTTGATCGGCTTTTCGAACGTGACCGAGAGGGCCTCGCTTGTGTGCCTGGCCCGGCGCTCGAGATCATCTCCAATTGTATCCCCGCTTGAAGCCGGAAATCCGCATGCCTCACGAAACTGATCTTCATAGAAGATCGGGTTCGAAGCGGCCAGCGTTTTGATGAGTGCCCATGCACTCTCTTCGCTCTTTACGATATAGCGATCACCCGGACGGCGGGTTTTCGCTTCGGCAGAAAGGCAGACGCTTATGCAGGCCCGGGTCGCGATCAGATTGAACAAGAGCGAGACTTCCCGTTCTTGCAAGGGAAGAACCGAATGATATCCGCTAATCACTTCCTTTGCGTGTTCAAGCGGGGTGACTTCGTCAAAGAGAACATAGGTAAGAGCGACGGCAAGTTCGTTAATAAGGGGACAATAACCCGCATCGCCGAAATCTATCAACCCACTTATTTCACCATCCGAAACCAGCACATTCGAAGCATGCGCATCGCCATGAATGATCGATTTCCTAAGCGTCGGCAAAATGTCGTCAAGCGCTTCCTCGTTTTGCAGAAAAAAGTATTCTAAGTACTTCCTGTCGGATGGGTCGCTAATAAATTCGAAGTATCGCTTGACCGATTTGTAGTTATCGATATGCCATTCAATGCGGCGCGATTCGAGGTCGGGAATTCGTGTGTCCAGAAACGCCGTGTTCCAACTTGCGAGAAACCGGCCGAACGAATCCATGACCCCTTTGCTCGGCTCGATGCTATCCAGGAAACTCGCTTCGATGTATTCAAGCAGCCTGACGCAGCGTCCCTCATCGTCAGTAGTTACATAGCCGCCTTTGCATTTGATCGGTTTTGGGAACAAACCGAGATCCCGTTCATTTGCAAGATTTAGGAGTTCCGACTCGGCATTTAGCACATTGGCTGTTTCGCCGTATTTCGGATACACCTTCAGGACGAACTGCCCCTCTTCAGCATCGACAAGGAAGTTCTTCGAGTCGTAGCCGTCAAGTTTCGTAAGCCGGCGCGAATGCACCCCGAACTCCTCGACCAGAAGTTCCCGATAGCTATTTTCCGTTTTTTGAGATGTGGTCACGTAAAAACTCTAGCGTTTCCGCGGGTTCAGGCCGGCGGGTATAATCGGCGTCGAAATCGGCTTTCAGGATCTCGCCCGCGGACGAGACCACGTATCGAGCCGGCATCGGAAGAGTCCAGGATTCGTCACCGTTATACCTCGGAAGCTCGATTCCGAAAGAATTGTAAATCTCGATCAGGTAGTCGGGGAGACCCCACTTCAAGCCCAGTTTTTCGGCAAACTCGTTACCTGAGTCGCTGAGAATTTCAAACCCGAGTTCATGCTTTTTCTTAATCTGCCTCGAATACTTATCAACCTGAGGCGATATCGCAACCATCTCTGCACCCAATTGTTTCATTCCCGGATAACTTTCCTGCAGGGCTTCCAGCTCCGCGTTGCAGTATGGTCACCATACGCCCCTGTAAAAAGAAACAACGAGCGGACCCGGTTCCCTGAGCCCGGTCAGGCTTTTGGTCACGCCTTCGGTGTCGGGAAGCGAAAAACCGGGAAACTCGCCGGCCGAAAGCGCGCGGCCCTCAATGCCTGAGCCCTTCAACTCCTCGGTTGCCCGATGCATCTCCGATAAAACGTCCGCCGGAATACTCTCTGCCGAACCCTCCCTTATCGCTGCCAACTTTTCTTCTAACGTCATAATTAAACTTGTCCGACCCAATCCTGATCCGCGATCTCATGCCAACGATCCCTTATTGACTTGAATTCAGCATCCGCTAAGAGGCCCCGCCCGACATAGTCCGCATTCTCAAGCCATCTGCCCGGATTTGTCGTGCCGACAATTGCGGTATTTACTCCCGTCACGCTCAGAGTAAAACGCAATGCGTAGCCAACCGACTCCGAAAGTGATTGCTCAAGAAACGCGTATTTGAGTTTCCCGATCCGGTTCCAGTATTCATGGTGATACTCATCTTCGGGAAGCGACTCATTGCGCCAGACCGCGTTCGCAACCGGCCGCTTTGCGATCACTCCCATGTTCCTTTCGGCGGCCGACGGCAATGTCAGATCGATCGCCTCCTGATCGGCTATTGAAACAGATGTTTGAAGCGTGTCGAAAAAATCGGTGCAAATC
>JAOTWT010000479.1 GCA_029862725.1 Acidobacteriota bacterium
TTTCCGGGAAAATATTACTTAACAGGAGAATTTAATGAACGCAAAGCACGTCCTGAGTTATGCCACGGACCAGGAAGCGAGATTCGTCTCAATCAGGTTTACCGATCTTGTCGGAGCATGGAATCACCTGACTTTTCCAATTGATCAGCTTACGGAAGATTCATTTGAGGATGGCTTCGGCTTCGACGGTTCGTCGTTGCGCGGTTGGGCCGCGATAAATGAGTCCGATATGCTGCTGATACCTGACCCGACGCGCTGCTGGGTCGATCCGTTCGTTGAGGAAACGACGATTTGTCTAATTGCGAACATCGTCGATCCAATAACGAAAGAGGGTTATGGTCTCGATCCGCGGTCGGTCGCGACCCGCGCTGAAAACTATCTTCGCTTCTCGGGTATTGCCGATACGGCGTTTTTCGGTCCGGAAGCCGAGTTTTTTATATTCGACGAGGTCACCTTCCACAGCGAGCAGTATTCGTCTGGATATTCCGTGAATTCCGAAGAGGGACACTGGAATTCTTCCCGCGTTGGCGAAGAACATAACCCCAATCTCGGGTTTCATATCCGTGCGAAAGAAGGTTATGTCCCGGTCGCCCCTCTGGACAGCCTTGTCGATCTTAGGAATTCGATGACATCGATCCTGTCTGAAGTAGGGATTCATGTCGAGTGTCATCACCACGAGGTTGCCACCGCGGGGCAATGCGAAATCGACTTTAAGTATGCCGACATGCTCAATACCGCCGATAATCTGATGCTCTTTAAGAACGTCGTGAAGAATACAGCGGTCGCCCACGGGAAATCGGCGACGTTTATGCCGAAACCCCTTTATGGGGACAACGGTTCCGGGATGCATATCCATTCCTCGCTTTGGAAAGACGGGAAACCCTTGTTTGCGGGCGACGAATATGCGGGCCTTTCAGAGACGGCCAAATTCTATATCGGCGGTCTTTTGAGGCACGCCCGATCCCTTATTGCGTTCGCGGCGCCGACCACCAATTCCTATAAGCGTCTCGTTCCGGGTTTTGAGGCCCCTGTAAACCTCGCGTATTCGGCGCGAAACCGTTCTGCTGCAGTTCGGATTCCGATGTTTTCTCAAAGTCCGAAGACAAAGCGGGTTGAGTTCAGGCCGCCGGATCCGACATGCAATCCTTACTTAACATTTGCCGCTCTTCTGATGGCGGGCCTTGACGGAATCCAGAATCGAATCGAGCCGGGTGATCCTCTCGATAAGGACATTTACGATTTGCCGCCGGAGGAGCTAAAGGATGTGCCCTCCCTTCCGGGCAGCCTCGAAGAGGCACTTGGCGAACTTGAAGTTGATCATGATTATCTTCTTAAAGGCGACGTGTTTACGACTAGCCTGATAGAACGCTGGATCAAGTACAAACGGGAGAATGAGGTGGACCGGCTGAGACTGCGGCCGCATCCGCTCGAGTTTTCGATGTACTATGATGTCTAGATAATCGAAAAACGCCGGCCCCTCGCGGGCCGGCAATTTCTGAAGCGGTTTTTGAGATATGCATATCGGATTCAAAACAAGTTTTATCGTTGCCGTAATTGGGCTTATATTTCTGAACGGTTGCTCTTCATGCGGCGGGCCGCCTACGGAAAATTCAAATGCGGCGGGTGCAAACATAAACGTTATAACGCCGCAGAGAGCAACCAATATCAACGTATCCGCGAATGCCAATGCAAAACCGCAGCCGTATCCGGGTATCAAAGAGGGGGACAACCCCACTCTCGACAACTCGAAGGTCCAGGTAATAGACACTACGAAAGCCCGGGTCGATCCCCCGGCACGAAAAGGGCCCGATAATTCCGAGTTGACGACCATTATGAATTCGAAGGGGGAGGTAATCGAAAGTCGGCGGTTTCTGAACCATGAGCAGCTTGAGAAAATGGAGAGGATCACAAGGAGCCCACGCGATGTGACGATAAAGGTTTTTTTGAGAAACGGTAAGGTAATCGAGATCGCGAACGATAAGATAGCGAGCTTTAAAAATGTTAAACCCGACCAGGTACTCATTGCCGCGGGCGTAAAACCAATACCGAAATCGACTTCTAAAGGGACCAAAGAAGAGGAGTTAAAAAAGCGCTCAGGCATTAAGTCACCGCTTAGCGATAACGAATAATTGCCTCAGGAGGTTGAAGTTCATGAACAAAGTACATGTGATCTGTCCCTGTTGCGAGGCTTCAATTACCGTCGACAAGGAATCGGGAGCCGTCATTTCCTTTGATGAAAAAGAAAAACATCTTGGGAGCTTTGAAGACCTTCAGAGCGAAATGGCGAAGAAAAGCAAGCTTCGGGACGAGCTTTTCAACCAGGAACAGAAGGCGCAGAAAGACCGCGCGCGGATACTCGACGAAAAGTTTCGCGAGGCCGTAAAAAAAGCCGACAAGGATTCAGACGAACCGTTTCGAAATCCGCTTGATTTCGATTGATTGCTAATCATCACTACAGGTCGGGTTCAAATGAAAGGTCCCTGGGTTTTGCTCTTAGTCGTCGCGCTTGCTTCCACCGCCTCCGGTCAGAAGTCTCGGGCGACCGTTGATGCTATACAGCGGACGGAAGCGATGGCCGAAGAAGTCGGCAAGCTTTCCTACCCGGAAATAAAACTTGAAAAAATTCGGGTCAAGACATTTTTGGGTGAGTCCGGGTTCTTTAAAGCCAGATTTTCCGTTTGCCGGTTTCTCAGTTTCCAGAGGATGAGGCACCTCATTTTTGTCAATCCATCGGCTTTTGAAAGGCATTTGCCCGAAAACGCGTTTCGTTCCATAATCGCTCACGAGCTTTCTCACATTTCTTATTACACGCGCAAAAACCGATTTCAGCTTATCGGCCTTATGCGTCTGACAAAACCTTCCGCGGAGGCGGGGTTTGAACGAAGGGCCGACCTTGAAGCGATTTCCAAGGG
>JAOTWT010000480.1 GCA_029862725.1 Acidobacteriota bacterium
GCCGTCGGCAAAAATGTAATATTGGCAAGAATGATTATTACCGCCGCGACCACATAAATAATCGCCATAAAGGGTACGACTTTTTCGGTAACGCTCGCGATTCGCTTGATCCCTCCGATGATTACAATCGCGACGATGGCCGCGATAATGATTCCAATAATGGTTTTTATCGCTCCACCCTCCAGCTTCATCATCGATGTCAGCTGGATGGTCGCCTGGTTGGCCTGGAACATGTTTCCGCCGCCAAACGATCCTCCGATACACATGACCGCGAATATTACCGCAAGTATTTTTCCAACCGACTTTAGGCCTAATTCCGCGAATCCTTTTGACAAGTAATACATCGGGCCGCCGTAAACGATTCTGTTTTCGATGTCACGATACTTGACGCCCAGAGTGCATTCAACAAACTTTGTCGACATTCCGAGCAGACCACAGAGGATCATCCAAAAGGTCGCACCCGGACCACCCATTGCAATTGCCACCGCGACGCCGCCGATGTTACCCAAACCAACCGTACCGGAAACCGCTGTCGCCAATGCTTGAAAGTGCGTTACCTCGCCGTGAACACCTTCCTGACGAATCGTGTCAACAATATCGCCCTCAACAATGTTAAGGTTCTCTACATCAACCGGGTCTCCGCCCTCTTCAACATCGTCGTATTTTCCCCGAACAACGTTAATCGCTAATGGAAACAAACGGATATTCGCAAAACCGAACGCGATCGTAAAAAAGAACGCTCCGAAGACGAGCAGGATCAGTACGAATGGAACGCCAAAAACAGGAGTAAAAATCAGTGCTTCCCAGGCGTTCGCTACCGGCGCGAAAGCATCGTTGATCTGTTGATCAAGACCTTTAGTTTCGGCGGCAGCCTCGACTGGTTGCTGGGCAAACGCAATTACGGGAAAGATGAACGCGGAAAACAAAGAAAGAGCCAAGCTGGTAATCTTCAGGCGCATAGGTATCCTCACAACTCGAATTTTTGTACAGGGAAAGTTTTTTTGTTCACCATACGGTATATACTGAACTCCAACGAATCTAAATCGGGTCAGCAATTGTCGGTGAAAAGAAGTACTTAGACAGGGATTATACGTATTTCAATTGCTATGTCGAGCAGTTTTGGACGTTTGTTTTTCAAAGCCGCACGATATCGGACCGCTGAGAAAGGGCGGGATCACAACAAGTTTAATGTCAAAAACGAAGAAGCTGGGCGATATGCCCAAAGAAGATTTTAGGAAATACGGGCATCAAATCGTCGACTGGATTGCGGATTATTTCGAAACAATGGAAGACCTTCCGGTGCTCGCACAGGTCGAGCCCAACTGGTTGAAGACTAAGTTGCCCCGGGCCGCACCGGGCAGCGGGGAGAACTTTGAAGAAGTACTCAAAGACCTCGATGGTCTCATTCTGCCGGCTGTAACGCACTGGAATCATCCTAATTTTCACGGACTCTTCTCAACATCGACCTCTTCGGTCGGTGTGTTTGGCGAGATGCTGGCGGCCGCGTTCGACCAGAAGGCGATGCTTTGGAGAACTTCACCCGCGTCAACCGAACTTGAGGAGGTCACGCTCGGATGGCTACGCGATATGATGGGTCTTCCCAAAGACTTGACGGGTATTATTTACGATACGGCCTCGGTCTCGACGATGCATGCCATCGCAGCAGCCCGCGAAAAACTAAATCTTCGAATACGCGAGGACGGCATGAGCGGAAGACGGGATTTGCCTCTTTTGCGGGTCTATTGTTCGGAACAAACACACTCTTCTATCGAAAAGTCTCTGATCACGCTCGGACTCGGTCAACGGTCGATGTGTTCGATAAAGACCAATGATTCGTTCGCCGTCGATGCCGGCGAGTTGGAGAGGGCGATCGAGGCGGATTTGGAAAAGGGATATTTGCCCCTGTGCATCGTCGCGACTGTTGGAACGACCTCCACAACCAGTGTTGACGACCTTGAGACTATCGGGAGTATTTGCGCTAATCGCGGCATATGGCTCCATGTCGACATGGCTTACGCCGGTTCGGCGATGATCCTGCCGGAACTTCGTCATTTTTTGGACGGGATAGAGCGTGCCGATTCGATCGTCGTTAACCCGCACAAATGGTTTTTCACGCCGTTTGATCTATCGGTCCTCTACATCAAGGAACCAGAGATGTTGAAGCGTGCCTTTTCTTTGGTACCGGAGTATCTGAAGGTCGCCGAGGAGGTAACGAATCAGATGGACTACGGCATACAGCTGGGACGAAGGTTTCGGTCACTAAAGCTCTGGTTTGTCATGCGGTATTTTGGGCAGGAGGGCTTGAAGGCGCGAGTCAGAGAACACATCAGGCTGGCGAAGCTTTTCGCATCGTGGGTGGACGATTCGAATGACTTCGAACTCAAGGCCGATGTGAACTTTGCGCTCGTCTGTTTCAGGGCCTGCCCGAAAGGGGTTGCAGATCCTTGCCGGCTAAACGAGGAAATCATGAACGAGATCAATTCTTCGGGCGAGGCCTATTTGTCTCATACGAAACTGAACGGGGAGTTCGTGCTTCGGCTCTCGGTGGGAAGCATAAGGGTCGAAGAAAGACATTTGAAAAAAGTCTGGAACATCCTGGAATCGGAGCTTCAACGCCGAATGAGTTGAAAGCCATGGGGGTTGTAACGACAGAATCGCCAATTGAAACCGTAATCTGGAACATTGCGAAATCAAAGTAAATGGGTATTCATAAGTTTGAAAAAGAAACGATAATCAAGGCGAAGCCCGAACGTGTTTTTGCCTTTCATGAACTGCCGGATGCATTTGAGAGGCTGATTCCGCCTTGGGAAGCGGCAAGGGTGGTGCAAAAAGCGGACATCACGAAAATCGGTTCGCAGGCGATCATCGAGCAGAAGCTGTTCGGGCTGTTGAGCCAGAAGTGGGTAG
>JAOTWT010000481.1 GCA_029862725.1 Acidobacteriota bacterium
TCCGATGGGTTGCATAAATGTTCACTTTTCGCTTTTACCGAAGTACAGGGGGGCAGCGCCCGTCAATTGGGCCGTTGCACGCTGCGAACCGAAAACCGGGGTAACGACGATGAAGATGGATGCCGGGCTCGATACAGGGGATATCCTGCTCGCCGCAGAGACTGACATCGCTCCAACGGAAACGGCCCCCGAACTAATGGAAAGGCTTTCGTTACTCGGGGCCGAACTCCTGTCTGAAACACTTGAAACGTATCCGGCCATTCAACCTCGCCGTCAGGACGATAGTGCGTCGAGTCTTGCGCCACTGTTTACCAAATCGGACGGGATAATAGACTGGACTAAAGACGCTGATGCGATATCGTGCCAAATCAGGGGCTTTCAGCCTTTTCCAAGGAGTTTTTCGGAAGTAAGCGGCCGGACGATCACATTTTGGAAGGCCGAGCCTGCCGAGGGAACTGCCGGATGCTCATGCGGGGAAGTGATCGAAGCGGCGGGCGATGAAATATTGATTTGCTGCGGTTCCGGCACGATCCTTCGGGTTACGGAATTGCAGGCCCCCGGAAAGCCGAGGATGTCCGCAAGGGATTTCCTTAATGGCGACGGGCTGCGAAAGGGAGATGTATTTGTCAGTGAATAATGAATACAGAATCGCCTCGTTTTACCGTTTTCAGGAATTGAGCGAACTTGAATCGCTTAAGCGCTTGCTGCTTGCCGAGATGGAGGCCTCCGAAGTCTTCGGGACGATAATTATTGCCGAAGAGGGGTTTAACGGAACTGTTTCAGCAAAAAAGAAGAAGCTGGATATTTTTCTTCAATCCATCGAATCGATTTTCGGATGCGCGCTCGAGTACAATTTCTCGGAACATGATACGCCGGGCTTCAGGCGTCGTAAGATCAAAATAAAGAAAGAAATCGTGACGCTCCGAAAGAACGTCAGGATGGAGCTCGGCCATGGCACCCATGTTGAAGCCGAAGAGTGGAACAGGATCATCAGCGACCCTTCGGTTATCGTCGTCGACGCGCGAAACGATTACGAGCATGAGATAGGAACGTTCAGAGGGGCCCGGAATCCGCACACGGAAAAGTTTAGCGAGTTGCCGGAAATCATCGATTCGAGGATCGATCCTGCCGAAAACCCGAAAATCGCGATGTTTTGCACGAGCGGCATACGTTGCGAAAAACTGGCGCCATATCTAGTCGAAAAGGGATTCGAACAGGTCTTCCAGCTCCATGGAGGGATTCTGCGGTATCTCGAACGAATACCCGCCGATGAGAGTTTGTGGGAGGGCGAGTGCTTTGTTTTTGATGAACGTATAACGGTTGACGATCGTTTGCGCAAAGGCACTGCTATTGACGTTTCCCAGACAAAGCAGCTGTCCAGGAAAAAGACACAATGAACTATCCGGATTCTTTGCAGATTCGCCGGCAGTATGGTCTGGCAGGACGGCCGTTAACGCGATGAAGATTTCAAGGGCCAGGCGGCATGCTTACTCAATACTCCTGAGAATCGAACGGGACCGCGCCTATTCCAGCGAGGTTCTCGCAGCAAACTCCGACGGACTCGCCAAAAAAGACAGGGCACTGTCGCACAAACTCTCACTCGGAGTCCTCAGAAAACAGATGCTCCTGGATCATGTCGTCTCGTTGTATTCACGAAAACCCGCCAATAAAATCGACATTGAAATACTTATCGTGCTCCGGATCGCCCTTTATCAAATTCATTTTCTCGACCGGATTCCGGACTTTTCCGCGATTAACGAAGCAGTTGAAATGACCCGACATATCAGGAAGAAATCCGCAGCCGGTTTTGTAAATGCCGTACTTCGCAAGGCAAGTAAATGGAACGGCGATATTGAAGCAGCCTCAGACGTCGAGAGAATTTCCTTAGAGTCGTCTCATCCACTTTGGCTTGTCAAAAGATGGTGCTCTCAATTTGGTATCGATAGGGCGGCGTCGATTTGCCGCTCGAACAATAAAGAGCCCAATTCGGCGTTCCGCCTTACCTCAGCATTTGATGCGCTAAATGAAACAGCGAAAAACGTTATAAAAAAACGAATCGAGGGCGATCCGCGGATCGAGAAGTCCAAAACGGTTGACGGCGCTTTTGTTGCTGCAAGGATCGAGGATTGGCTCCGGGATCTCTCAGAAAAGGGTCTTGTTTATTTTCAGGACGAAGCGTCGCAGGAGGTCGCCGGTATTGTCGCAAAGACCTCAAAGGGTTCTGTGCTCGACCTGTGTGCGGCTCCCGGCAGTAAAGCCACCCTGATTGCACGGGGTTTTGCTGATGCCGGCTTTGTTGTCGCCGGCGAGTATCATTTGCATCGGGCCAAGGCGCTGAAGCAAAATGCTTTAGTGCAGCAAGCCCGGGTATTTCCGGTATGTTTGGACGGTACGCGGCCGCTACCGTTTAATGTGGGAACATTCGACACGATCCTGGTCGATGCACCTTGTTCCGGGACAGGTACGATACGCCGTAATCCCGAAATCCGCTACAGGGTCTCTGAGGCCGTTCTAAATGAACTTCACACCAAACAACTCAGGTTACTTTTTAATGCATCGAAGCTCCTGAATGACCGGGGTGTGCTGATTTATTCGACTTGTTCGTTGGAAAGTATCGAAAACGAGGACGTAATCGAGGAGTTTTTGCAAATGCAGGCATCTTTTGAGGTGTTCGACCCCGGATTCGGCCGGAGTGCCGGGACGGAGCTCGGGACATTAAGGACGTTTCCGGATTTGAACGACACGGACGGGTTTTTTGTCTCCAGCCTGCGACTTCGTGGATGATCTCGTTTTTGGTTCAACAGCTAAAATGGTAGAATTTCGTTGATTTTGTCGGTATAGTGCGATAATTGAGGTGTTATGGGGTTTGTAAAAAACGGAGTTTCAGCTGTCGGGAAACTTTTTGT
>JAOTWT010000482.1 GCA_029862725.1 Acidobacteriota bacterium
AGCAGCTTGCGACCTTGCGAATCGCTTCCGGCCAGTTAATTGCCGGCGATTACAAAGCGGCGGAGCAGAACCTCAAAGACATCTTGGAAGCTACACCCGACAATCCGATGGCGCTCAACAATCTTGGTTTCCTTTATCTCCGGCGCGACAAGAATTATGCGGAAGCTTTGGATCTCATCGAAAAAGCCGTCAGGATCGATCCCCGAAACCCGGAATACCTGGACAGCCTCGGTCTGGCCCATCTCAAACTAGGCAACCTCGATAAGGCCGAAATTTATTTGCGCCGGGCGATCCGTTATGACGCCGACCCGGTTACCGCTTATGAACGTCTTGGGGACGTCTTATTGAAGAAGGGTAACGAGGGTGAGGCCCAGTCGCTCTGGAAAAAAGCGCTTTCTGCCGCGACGAAAGCAACCGATGTCGAGCGAATTGAAAAGAAAATCGGAATGTGATTTCTCTTTCCACATTCGGAATTGTGTCCCGCCTCTAATGGCGGGCTTTTTGTTGGCCGAAAAACGGGAATTGTAATCTCATTCGCAGTTTATTTATTAATGGGTGAGTTATACGCCCGGAACCGGGACTTCTCGCCACAAAAAAGCGATACGGAACCGATAAACGCAACCCGGCAGCAATGCCGGTGGACGCAAAGCCGTGAGTCTTCTGAAGAAGATCGTCAGGCCACCGAAGTGAAGTATGAAAAACTCCAGCCATGTAATTGCCTTTTTATCAGCCTTCTTTTTTCTCTCCCTTTCGATTCCGGCCTATTCGCAGGCGAGCGAAAAACGCGCGCCCGAAAGAGGCGTCAGATATATATCCGGAAAGGCGAAAGCCTCGAATTCAAATGGTCACGCCCCGAAAAAGCAAACTATTGCACTCGAGCGATCCGAGCTTAAGCTTGACGCGGATAGCGCCAACCTTGAAAAGGAAACCTTTGATCTAATAAACCTCCGCCGGCTCGAACGGGGATTAAAAGAACTGAAATGGAGCGATGAGCTCGCGGATCTCGCCAGAACGCACTCGGAGAACATGGCAGTCTACGGTTTCTTCAGCCACATAGGGCTAAACGGGCGACTGGTTGACCGTCGTGCGGCTGATTCAGGCATTGACAAGTGGCAGGGAATCGGCGAAAACATCGCATTTAACAAGGGGTTCGCAAACCCGACAAGCCTCGCGGTTGAGCGGTGGATGCTATCGGCGGGCCATAAGTTGAATCTTCTTGACTCACGCTGGACAGAATCTGGGCTCGGCATTGCAGTGACCAAGGATGGGAAGTACTTCTTTACGCAAATCTTTATTTTTAGATAGTTAGACCTTCACACCCCGTTGATAAGACCGCACGGTGCTATTGGGCCGTTGCGGTTTCGTTTTGTCTTAATTATCCTCTGAAATGATGCTGAATGAGATCGCCTTGCCATCTTTTGCGAAAATTAACCTAAACCTCCGCGTGTTGGGAATGCGGCCCGACGGATATCATGAATTGTTTACCGTGTACCAGACGGTTTCCCTGCGCGACGAGCTCGTGATCCGCGAAAGCCGCGATATATCGGTCATTTGCGATCATCCTGATGTGCCTTCGGGCGAATCCAATATCGTACACAAGGCACTCGTCACGTTACGGGATAAATATCGCATCGAGCGTGGAGCTTCGGTGACGATACGAAAGAAAATACCTTCGCCGGGCGGACTCGGTGGCGGATCGTCCAATGCGGCGGTAGCGCTTTTGGCAGCATCACGACTCTGGAGCCTCGATTTGAATCGCGGGCAACTGGTGAAGATCGGTGCTGAACTCGGATCCGATGTTCCCTTGTTTTTTTATGGAGGCACGGCCATTGGTACAGGCCGCGGGACGCTTGTCGAACAGGTTAAAGACGTCGACCTCCCGTTCCTTCTGATAGCCTCTCCCGATGTCAATATTCCTACAGGTCAGGCCTTCCGCAAACTGGGTTCCGAAGACTTGACAAAGAATAGGTCGAAAAGTATTCTCAAACATTACCGTGATGGGGTTGAGGCCCTGTATTCAGGACGGTTTGAGTTCGAAAACGACTTTCAAAAGGTGATCTTCGAGCAGTTTCCTGATATTGAAAATACGGCCGGAGTTTTGGTTGCTGAAGGAGCCTCCAACGTTTTTTTGTCGGGTAGCGGGCCGAGCGTTGTCGGAATCTTCGACAGTGCATTGCGCAGGAGTAGCGCTCAAGAGGTGCTTGCAAATCGGCGTGGAATCGATTGTTTTCCTGTTCACTCAATATCAAAAACGAGTTATTTTGAGCGGCTCGGGCTAAGCCCGGGCCAATCTTTCGGCTTTTAATGGGGCGTCGCCAAGTGGTAAGGCACCGGGTTTTGGTCTCGGCATTCGTAGGTTCGAATCCTTCCGCCCCAGCAAATATCTAACAATTGACGGGCGGCTTGCTCATTACGAGGGTTGCTCGTCATTTGTTTGTTTTTGAGAGCAGGATGAGCGTAACAGGCAACATTAAAATTTTCTCCGGCAATGCACATCGGTCGCTTGCCAAGAAGATCTGTAAAAACCTGAGTTGCGATCTGGGAATGGCCTCGACAGGCAGGTTTTCCGACGGCGAATTTAATTTTCAAATTCGCGAAAACGTGCGCGGTGCGGATGTTTTTATCATTCAGCCGACGTGTCCGCCGACCGATCAGAGTTTGATGGAACTGCTGATAATGCTTGATACGTTCAAGCGGGCATCGGCAGAGAGGGTTACACCGGTAATTCCATATTTTGGATACGCGAGGTCTGACAAAAAAGACCGGCCGCGAGTGCC
The DNA here is from genome assembly GCA_029862725.1 of Acidobacteriota bacterium. GTDB lineage: Bacteria > Acidobacteriota > Blastocatellia > Pyrinomonadales > Pyrinomonadaceae > Aridibacter. The sequence goes on from JAOTWT010000482.1 coordinate 2,778, forward strand.
AATTGCCGCAAAACTGATCGCCAACCTGATCGAGTCGGCAGGAGCGGACCGGATTCTGACGGTGGATCTGCACGCTTCGCAAATTCAAGGCTTTTTTGACATTCCGGTGGACCA
>JAOTWT010000483.1 GCA_029862725.1 Acidobacteriota bacterium
ATTGCAAGAGAATTCGTCCGAAAAAAAAGACGCGCGAACATTGTTCGCACGCCGACAAGAGGAATCTCGACGAACTGTCACTTAATCCTGAATATATCGTCTTTTATCCGGACGTTGTGCTTGAGTTTGCGAATAGTCGTGATGATGTCTCCCATCGTCGGACTATTCCCGATGATCTTGAACGGGATCATCGTTCCGTCCTTCCTGCGGTAGTCGGAGTAGGACTCAGACACCGGAATTTGTACGCTTGACGAGCTTGAAACCACTACAGACAAACGTTTTACGGGTAGGAATGTGTCCGCTGAGATGTAATAAACGACGCGACTGGCTTCCTTAGGATGAAGCGTGAGCGTATAAACCGTTTGTCCCTCGTTTTTTGTTTTCGCCGCTTCCATACTATCGACCTTGTCCTCGAGATTCAGAAACGGATAAAAATCATAACCGAACGCAACATCCCGAAGCCGTTTACCGGTTACGACCTCGGGATCCGAGAAACTATAGTTGCTTCCGCCCGTGGTTCCGTCGTAGTAGTCCCTCGTCCAACCGATCTTCTTGCCAAGGGCGGTCAGCGTGGTTTCCGCATACGAACGGCCGGGTGCCTTTGAATAACTCTTTCCGTATCCCATCACTCCCTGGTTAACTGCGTTTATTCTGAATTCAGCCTTACGCGAGGTAATTTTTCTGAGGTTTTTCTCACCTCCCAGAGCTTCAACGACCTTTGCCACCAGCTCAGAGGCGGTGAATTCCGATTTTTCGACTCCATCAGCCGCTTTCGGTTCAGCCGTTTTCACGGCACCCGTTTCGACAGGTTGGGCGTCCGGTTCGGCGCCGCGTTTAGTCAATGTGAATTTGCCGTTCGGTTGTTCCAAAACGGCCTCTGAATTTTTGAAGGTAATAAAGAACCCGGGGGGCGCGTTGCTCAATGCGTATCTTCTCCCCTCGATCTTTTTGAGAGCATAAGTCGGTTGCTGAGGCACCTTTGCGACTAGTTTACCGTCTTCGATCAAAACCTCGATGTCGAATCCAGCCTGCGGGAAATTATATTTACCAACTTCCTTCTGTTGCTCGGGACCGGCAATTTCGTCCTTACTTTCCTCGTCCAGCAATCCGGACCAGATAATCTGCATCATTTCGCCGCCGAGCGAAGAAGCTGACACATTTGTAAGCAGCACGAATCCGAGGTTTTCCTCCGGCATCATAGCAACCATCGAATTAAAACCATCGATATTTCCGCCATGCTGAATAACTTTCTTGTCTTTCCATTCCTGCACAAACCAACCGAGTCCATAGCTCACTTTCCCGTCCGGTGTGATCTTCATTTGCGGCTTGATCCATTCCGCAAACGACTCAGCGGACAAAAACCTTTGATCACCGATTTTTCCACCGGAAAGAATGAACTTAATCCACTTCGCCATATCGTTGGCCGAGGAATTGATCGACCCGGCGGGTGCCACGGCGTCAATATTCCGCGTAGGGAGTTTTCTGGTTTCTTTGGTGTCGAAATTGTGTATGTAGCCAAACGAATAGTCCGATGATTTTTGCATCTCGCTGACGCTCATCGTGCTGTTGTTCATTCCGAGCGGAGCAAAAACCCTCTGCGGCACGAAACGCTCCCATGGCATTCCGGACACCTCGGAGACAATTTCCCCGGCTGCCGTAAACATCAGGTTCTGATAAAAGAATCTCTCGCGCAGTTCGGCCATCGGTTTCGCAATTCCGGCGACCATGATCAGTTCTTTACGGTCCAGTTTTCCGGTGATCATCGCAAGATCGGTCCGGTTGAGACCAGAAGAATGCGACAAAAGATCACGAATCTGGATCTTCTCGCTCGTTCTTGGATTGTTGATCTTGAAATAGGAGAGATGTCTGCGCGGATTGTCGTCAAGTGTGAGTATTCCCTCGTCCTGGAGTATCAAGACCGATAGCGCCGTAAACGCCTTGGTGGCCGAACCGATCGGTAGCTGGGTATCGGTCGTCATTGGGGTCTTATTCTCGAAATCCTTGTAGCCATAACCCTTTGACAAAACTACTTGGCCGTCTTTGACGATAGCGAGGGATACCCCGGGAATCCCTAGTTCCTTGCGTCTTTTTTCCAACTTTTGCTCGATGCCAGAGAGACGTTTTTCGAGATCCTGATCAGCGATTCCGGATTGCGCAGGCGCAACACCCGGAAAAACCATGCTGAGAATGGAAAATGCCAAAACGAGCGAACTTACGACTCTAAAGTATCTGCCAAAATTCATGTACGCGTTCCTTGATTAATATAACGTTGAGCTATTGGTTATACGACACACCGCTCGCGGGAGTTTCCATAAATACGGTCGATTTAGGTGATTGGGTTGGGGATGAGTGCGGTCCGAATCAGGCCGCGATCGATCGGGCTTCGCCAATTATTTCCGTCAGAGCGGCGATGACGATATCGATCTCTTCGGCGGTATTATTGCGGCCGAGCGAGAAACGTATTGCGCCCATCGCCTTGCTGTAGGGGATTTCCATCGCGTGAAGCACAGGCGACGAGACGTGGTTCGACTCGTTGCAGGCGGATCCTGTAGATACACAGATCCCTCGCTCATCGAGCCTTGAAAGAATCAATTCCCCGTTAAGCCCTTCAAAAGAGACATTCGAGGTATTCGGAAGCCTGTTCGCGCGGCTTCCATTGACCGATGCGATTTCGTAATCGCGTAGAAAGACCTTTTCAAGACGGTCGCGCAGGATCCCGATCTCATCCATCGGCCTTAGGTCGGATGCGATTTCGGCTGCGGCTCCAAGGCCAGCGATCTGGTGGACCGCCTCCGTACCCGCCCGCCGGCCGGATTCCTGACCACCGCCAATTGAATTCGACGCAAGTTCAAAACCGTCTCTCACGAAGAGCGCGCCGACTCCTTTCG
>JAOTWT010000484.1 GCA_029862725.1 Acidobacteriota bacterium
CTTTCTGATATTTGCGGCCCATATTTTCGGGCGCGAGCATCCCGCAAAATAGGACGTCGACGTTTTTTGCCTTTGCTTTTGCTATCGTCCGGTCGAGATTTTTCCGCATCTCCGCCACGGGAACACCGCGCAAAAGGTCATTCGCACCGAGTTCCAGGATCAGAATTTTCACATTGTCCTGGCCAAGAACCCAATCGATCCGCTCGAGGCCGCCGAGCGATGTGTCGCCGGAAACTCCTGCATTTACTACTTCATAATCGAATCCGTCCTGTTCGAGCTTCTTTTGGAGCAAATAGGGATACGATTCCTTTTCACTCAAGCCAAAGCCCGCCGTCAGACTGTCGCCAAACGCGATTATCTTGGGGCGCGTATCATCTGTTTTGGGGATCTTTAGTTCGGTCGGCAGGGGCTCGTCGTTTCTTATTTCCCGCGCCCCGGACATCTCGCAGGAGGTTCCCGCAAAAACAATGGACAAAATGATGATTGGCAGAAGTGCGTTTCGTTTCATATCGTTTCGATAGCGGCGCCGATTAATCTGTTGTCTATAAAACGGAAGCGCTAACACAATTGTTCATGTTTATCAGAAACCAAAACAAACATGCCCTCTTTTCCGTTTAAGAGGAGATGAAGATGCAATTCCTTTTACGATCAACTAGATTTGAAACCGGAATTACCTAACTGACGAAATAATTTTTGCATGATTACATTATCCAACGTAACGAAAACCGTAAAGTCGGGCAGCGACGATCTGACGATTCTTAACGACGTTTCATTTGAAGTGCCTGACGGGCAGTTCGTTTCGGTAACGGGCGCATCCGGGAGTGGTAAGTCTACATTGCTTGGCCTGATTGCCGGACTCGACGCACCCACCGACGGTGACATATATATCGACGGTGAAAGTATCGTCGCGATGACCGAGGACGAACTCGCCGATACCCGAAGTAAGAAGATCGGATTTGTCTTCCAATCGTTTCACCTCATACCGTCCCTGACCGCCTTTGAAAACGTTCTCATTCCACTTGAGATCAAGGGAGCCGCAGATGCGAAGGAAAGAGCCGCAAGATTGCTGGAGGACGTCGAACTGACGAATCGCGGACATCATTACCCGTCTGAACTCTCGGGCGGGGAGCAACAGCGCATCGCGATCGCGAGGGCTTTCGCTAACCGACCGGCGATTCTGCTTGCCGATGAGCCAACCGGCAACCTGGACTCGAAAAACGGGTCGCACATTTTCGATCTGATGCTCCAGATGCATGATGCCAACGACGTTACTCTGATACTGGTCACGCACGATCATGGACTCGCTGCCAGGGCCGAACGCCAAATCGTACTCGTTGACGGGAGCGTCGATTCCGATGATCTTCTGACGCACAAAAGCTGAGCAATGAAGTTCATATTAAATCTCACAAAACGCGAAATTCGATCTTCCTGGAAACGCCTCCTGTTTTTCTTTTTGTGTATCGCAATCGGGGTCGGCTCGATTGTTGCATTACGATCGCTGATCGGAAACCTGAGCCAGGCCGTCGGCGGGGATGCGCGTGCTCTGCTCACAGCAGATTTCGTCGTCGATTCGAACAAGGGATTTTCGCCAACCGAGATTTCGCGGATCGAGTCGGTGATCGAAGATTCGTCGATCATCGAGGCCCGAAATGAAATCATGGAGTCGTCGGCTATGGCGCGACCGGCCCAGAGCGGCAGCGAAAAGGTTCAATTTGTATCGCTAAAGGGCATCGAGCCGCCGTTCCCGCTGGTCGGAAACTTTGAAATGCCAGGCGGAAAGAAGTTCGATTTCGACCTCCTGGAGAACCGCGGCGCAGTCGTCGCGCCGATCCTTCTTGAAGAGTTGGATGTAAAAGTCGGCGACAAGATACTCATCGGGGAATCAGAATTCATCGTCCGTGGAACTTTTGAAAAGGAGCCCGGGGGAAGCGGCGGATTCCGTTTGGGCGCGCGTGTCTTTATAAAGAAAGACGCCTTCGAAGAAGCGGGGATTGCGCGTAACAGGAGCCGTGTAAGGCAGCGCATCCTGTACCGCACATCGGCAAACCCGACCGCTCTTGTTGAGCAGCTGCGCGAAAAACTCAAGGGCACTTCCCTGCGCGTTCTTTCATACCGCGAAACGCAGGAGCGCCTCGGCGAGCAATTCGAGCGCACCGAGAACTACCTATCGCTGACCGGGCTCTTGATTCTGGTGCTAGGCGGCGTCGGCGTATGGAATGTCGCACGGGTGTTCGTGGAGCAGAAACGAAAGGCAGTAGCGGTACTGAAATGTCTCGGCGCGGGCGGAAATACGATCATGCTTGCGTACCTGCTGCAGATCGGCGTCCTTGGTCTGCTGGGAAGCGCCTTTGGAGTCCTGCTCGCTCAAATCGGCCTATGGTCGGCGAGATCGGCGTTTAATGACGCACTGCCGGACACGATGAGTTACTCGGTTGCGTTCGGTACAGCGTTTCAGGGGATCTTACTGGGCATATTTATTTCGCTTTTGTTTTCCGCGCTACCATTACTGCAAGTGAGGAACATAAAACCGAACCTGCTGCTGCGAGATGACAACAACGATGAATTCAGAACACTCGATCCCGTAAAATGGATCGCCGGAATCGTCTGCCTGCTGTTGTTGCTCGTTCTCGCCTCCTGGCAGGCCGGATCTTTTGTAGTCGGCGGATTCTTTCTGGTCGGGCTAGCGGTTACTTCGGCGGTCCTATATTTCGCCGCCTTTGTTCTTATCTGGTTTCTTCGAAAACTCAAAAAGTTCGGTTCGTTTTCGCTGTCGCAGGCGCTAAATTCGCTGCACCGCCCGGGCAATCAAACGAAGGTGATCCTGCTTGCGGTTGGTCTCGGTGCCTTTGTGGTCCTCGCCGTGCAATCGCTGGAGTCGAATCTCGT
>JAOTWT010000037.1 GCA_029862725.1 Acidobacteriota bacterium
GTCGTCATCAAACGATGCCGCGCGTCCCTTCTTGATCTGAGTTGCGCTGGTGTCGCCCGCCTGGGCTCTGCCTTTCCAAACCTCGAGCCGCGCATCCCCGGATCCATCAACATCGATCCGGTAGACACCGGATTTGGTCAAATAGAATCTCGAATCCGATGCGTCCACCGCGACCTTGAAATCATCGCTTGCGAATACTTCAAAAATCGCCGTGCCGCCGCTTACAAATACCCTCAGATCGCTTAGAGAAGTCGACCCGAAGTAAAATTTTGAGTTATGGTCCAGCCTTATGAACGAGCCCGGATTCATCAGTATTTCCGTACGGCCGTCCGCCCCGGTCGAGACGATATCCCCAACTTCGACAAAATTGCCTTTTACAAGAGGACCGCTCGTACCGTCGACACGCTTGATCGTGACATTACCGGAAACGAAATTAACCCCGCCGGCTTTTGCAGAAACCACATAGAGGTTACCCGCCGCAGCCGCAACCGCCTCGCGATCGTTGCGATCCTGAGCGGAACCGCCAGCAAACAATGCCAATCCTGCAACTATTGCAAAGGCGAAACGGCCGGCTCGAAATTTCATAATCGTACTCCTCTAAAAACTGGATCGGGGAAAGTGCTTTGATCGTAACCCCGTAATGGAGTTCGATCAAGTAAAAACAAAAGAAAATCCGGCTTTTACCGCGCGAACTTGTCCAATTACCTGCTAATTAGTGGAAAAAGACCTCAAACTCGTTGCCTGCTATAAAAAAGCGAACAACCATTCCGCCGGCGCATTAATCCCACTCACGTCTGCTCTTTTGCAGAAGAGGTTTTTTATGGCGACTTTTCGGGATCCAATTCAGTGTTTTGCACCGCTTGAAGTAGTCGAGCGACTGCTTGAGATTCGTGCGGACCTTGGATTTACCGAATTGCTCTATATGCCGAACACGTCACACCTCGCGGATTTTCTGGACGCGCATGGCTTCGATTCGTATGTCTTCACATCCGGCAATCCAAAAATCGACTATGGTCTCTACCGTTCGCCGCTCGTACCCGGCGGAGATAAGTCGCGGTTTAATCTGACTGCACATTGAATCGCTTCGTTTTAAGCAGGTGAGAAATTAAGATCCAACAACTAAAGGAACGCGGAAGGTCGGATAGCCGGTCTTCGGCGTTTCTTTATTTGGGCCGATGACTTATTCGCAAGTTCAGGCTTTCTTCCAAAAATTCTTCAAGAACCCTCGCCCCTCTTCAATTATCCGACGTCTCTCGAACCTCTCTAAAGAGCCTTGACGATAAAAAGCGTCCCGTCGTCATTGAGATATTCGCTCTCGGTAAATTTATCTAGCTCCTGTCTGATAAAGTGAATTAGTTCCCTGGCCGGCAAATCGTAACCGTCGGCGAGACATTTCACAAAGCGTTCCTTCCCGAATTCTTCACCTTTAGGGTTCTCCGCCTCGGTGATGCCGTCCGTATAAAGCACAAGCATCTGCCCGGACTCCATACGTATGTAGTGTTGGTGATACCTCGTCTCGCGAAACATCCCGAGCGGGAGATCACCATATTCGACAAAGCGCGACCCGCCATCCGCGTTCATCAAAACCGGCGGATTGTGGCCCGCGTTCGAGTAAACAAAAGTCTTGTTAGTGGAGTCCAGAATGCCGTAAATGGCGGTGATGAACTGGTGAGACTCAACCGAATCCCAGAGGAGGTCCCCAACCTTTGCAAAGGCTACCTGCGGGGCGTAGCCGATCTGAACACCGGCGCGCAAGGATGCCCGCAGAAATGCCATCAGGAGAGCCGCCGGAATCCCTTTTCCAACCGCATCGGCGACAATTATTGCTATCTGATCGTCAAACAAGCTGACCCAGTCGTAATAGTCTCCGGAAACTTCCTCGGTAGGAAAGATATAGGCACTCATATCGAAGCCGGCGAGTTCGGGGTCTTTGTCCGGGAGAAGTTCGAGCTGGACTTCCCGGGCGATCTCGAGCTGGGTCTCGAGCCGCTTCTTTTCGACTATCTGGCTGTAAAGTTGGGATTTCTCAATCGTGATTGCAACTTGTGAGGCGAGCAACTTGAGTATTGCCAAGTCGTCCTCCGTATAAGCGTCCAGCTTGTCGCTTTCCAGATCAAAAACCCCTATAACCTCGTTATTCGAAACTATCGGGGCGATCATCTCAGAATTGGTCCGCTTGCGAGCCGGAAAGTATCGCGGATCCTTTGAAACGTCGGCTGATATCAGGGCTTCACCCGTTTGGGCGACGTGCCCTATGAATCCTTCACCAAGTTTCAGCCGCGGCTCGACCAGCTCAAAACTTATCCGGTACCCGCGGATCACTTTCGATTTGAATACGTATTCCGTATTACCGTCCTTTTTGACCGACTCCAGTAAATAGATTCCCGCGGCGTCAAACCTGACGAGCGATCCGAGCGTGTCCATGACCATCCGGAGGACTTCTTCGAGGTCGGTGGATACACTTATCTTGCGCGTTATCTCGAGAAGCATCCGGAGCTTGTCGATAACGGAAAGCCTCTCGTCAGGTGACGAGCTCGAATGTATTTCCTCGATAATCTGGTCTTTACTCTGTGGGTCTTTCATTTTCCTGCGTAATTCCTGGAAGCCTGTTCCTCCAAATAAACACTCCACAAATGAGTCGTCTTGATGCGGAATTCGACAAGGTGCCTGCTAACTCCGTAGTGCCTCGCAATCTCGCGCGACGACATGCCCGCGCCCACCATTTCGCGCAAGCCTTCGAAAGGGACCAAAGCCGATGCCCCGACGGAATAAGCCTGTTCCTCGATTTTGGCGTCGTAGTCCCTCGCTCTTGGAGCTCCGTCCCCGGCACTGTTTTTGACCGCAAGTCGACTTGGCGTGTGCCCCAGGAATACATGCGAAATCTCTTCCATCAGAGTCGCATTTTGCCTGTTGGCTCCATGGGTCGGGTTGAGTATGATCAGTTTCGTACCATCGGGAAGCGTTTGCGAACAGGCCCCGCCTGACCAGTCGTTTCGCCCCGCACCAGTCAAGTGATCCCGCGTCTCTTGGGTGAGAAGCGATGCGACCTGGTCAAAGGTCGCGACAAGAAGCCCGGCATATCGCGCGAGCTCAAATGGATCAAGCCTTTGCCTCGGACTCGTCAATCCGGCAAAGTCTCTGAGTCCAAGCGCACGCAATTCGTATTCACGGCCTTTTCTGCTCGGCGGCATTTCGCTCACGGGAAGATTATACAGTTAACATCCATACAAAAGAGGCGAAACGCCTGCACGTTTCGCCCATTACAAAAACCTTTGAGATTCCTACACTTCTTTGAATTCCGAGTCGACGTCTTCCGAGGACAGGGCGACCCGGTAGTTGTTCGACTGCTTTTGCTTCGTAATCAGTAGGTCATCCTTCGTCTTCAGGAGGTCAGCGCGGTTGAAGACCGAGAGTTCGAAATTATACCCGTGCGTAATAGCGTCCTTCGGGCAGGCCTCGACGCAAAAGCCGCAGAATATACAGCGCCCGTAGTCGATGTTATAGACTTTTGCGTACCGTTCGTCGCGTCCTATTCTCTCGTCGTACGGACGCGGATCGTCAACAGCCTCGATATAAATGCAATCGGATGGACAGGCCGCGGCGCATAGATAACAGGCCACACACTTCTCCTTGCCATTTTCGTCGACATGAAGCAAATGCTGGCCCCTGTATCGCGGCTGGACTGTCACCGGTTCGTCCGGATATTGAACCGTCCACTTTTCTTTCGGAATCTGCGACAAAGTGGTTTTCATGCCCTTAATGACGGCCATTGTCGACTGCAGAACATCGGAAATTATTGACATAATTCTAGTCTTACCCGGACGTATTGCCCGTCCTTAGAAATTCAGCTCGCCCAATGCGCCCAAAAACTGAAGAGCGACCAGGATCACAAACAGGATCGTTCCAAGGACCCCCAAAATCATTCCGATCAGGGCAAAGGTGCCGCCTCCGTATGTTGCCGGATCCTGGCCGATCTTGCTTCGCGCCATAAACCCGGTGATCAAGGCGACGGGACCTGTGATCACCGAAAAACAGCAAATAACGCTGAGTATTCCGCTGACCAGCGAGACTATCGCAAGAGTCTTGTTCTCGCCCTCGGTACCCGGTTCAACTGGATCGGGCACGCTCAGGATGCTGTTGTTTCCGAACGGGCTCGGCGCAGAAGTCGATGCTACGGCCGGTGTTGCCGGCGACGCTTCATCTGGAGTAGAGACATCCCAATCTTCATCCGGTGACGCGTCAGACGCCCCGGCGGGTTCCGCAAATGGAGATTGCGGAGGTGTCGCCGCATCCGGTTGCGAAGCCTCCGGCTGCGGAGTCCCCGATTGCTCGAATGGCGGATCCTCGGGAAACGCGACACCCGGCGGCATCGATTCCTCAAACGGCGAAGGAATCGGGATTGAAGGCTTTGAATCAGCCGGTGTTTCCGGCGGCGGCGCAGCAGGCGTTTGTTTCTCCGGAGGCAGGGGAATCCCGCTTCCTGCATCGAGGTCCGGCGGCTGAACATCGGGTTCTGAAAACTTTGGTATCTCCGGCGCGATCATCGTCTCGGCTTCGAGATCCGGCTTCGAGGCCGGCGGCGGAGGTGACACGGGTGCTTGTGGCGCTGCTGGCGAATGGGTCGCGGGTTCCGCTGGCGGCACCTTTATATTGTCAGAAGTATCGCTGCTGCTGACCACGATGGTCTTCATCGGATCTGCGTCATCGGTTTCACCCGGAATCTCAAGAACGTCACCATTTTCGTCATCATCCGAAACGCTTGTTGCCGGTGGTGGTGTCGCAGATTTTTCCGGCGTCTGCGGAGCTGCAGGCTCAGGTGGCGATGCCTTCGGAGGTGGTGCGGATTCCTGTGCCGGCGGAGTCGCGGGTTCCTGTGCCGGCGGGGCTGCGGATTCCTGTGCCGGCGGAGTCGCAGGCGAAAACGATACGGGTTCCCGTACCGGCGGCCGCGTAGGCGTTTCATCTTTTGGTTCGGCCGCCTCGGGCGTCTCTGGCCCTTCAACCGGCAGATTGATATCGCTCGCAACCATCGTCTTGAAGGGATCGTCGGAGGGCGTATCCTCGGCGACCACTACAAGAGGAGTACCATCCGATTGACAAAACTTCATATTGTCTTCGTAGGTCTTTTGACAGCTCGGGCATTTTTTCATTGGTTTGTCCTTGGGTATGCGACTTTTCCCGGCATTCGGTGCAGTTCCTAAACAAACTGCGATCAATGCCGGATTGTAGACTGCACGTTTTTTATAGCCTTTTGCCTATACTAATTCAAGTTTACTAAAAAAGTACGATATCTCGATCGCCGCGTTTTCTACGGAATCGGAACCGTGTACGGCGTTTTCCCCGATTGAGGATGCAAACTCCTTTCTCAGTGTGCCCTCTTCGGCTTCGGCCGGGTTTGTAGCACCCATTAAGTTCCGCCACTCGGGCACGGCATTTTCCTTCTCCAGCACCATCACTATGCACGGCGCGCTCGACATAAACTTTGTTAGTTCCCCAAAGAAAGGCCTCTCGCGGTGAACAGCATAAAAACCTTCCGCCTGTTTCCTTGATTGATGGATCAGTTTCATACCGCGAATCTGAAACCCGTCGTCGAGAATCCTCTGGATTATCGATCCGTGCACCCCTTTCCTTACCGCATCGGGCTTTATTATCCCGAATGTTAAATTACTCATTTAATCAAATTCCTCGTGATCTTTTTGATTTCTTATATTTCGAATAGCAAACGAAGAGTTTAGCGAAAATTGGGCGAACTTAATAGTTGCGAATCAATGCAATTCAAGTTATCGCCCCGGGAAGGGGCAAAGTATTTCCTGCGAAGCACTTCGGGCTATTCTCCGGCCATCGCCGCGGTTTTCAGGACATCGAAAGAAAGTCCTTTACCCGCATAGGTTTGACAAAGATCTTCCGTTTCTATATTTCCGGGGAACGTGACCGCAAAGCCCAGGTCGGGAGAGATAATATTTAATGCACTCAACCACCAATTCCTCCCCGCCTTTCTACAAGTGCGTATGACTTACCGGAGATATTGGTTTGGTAACCCCAGCTTCCTAAAGCGACAAGACCCAGGGTTTCAGAAGCCCTGGACATCTAATTGGTTGACCTCTTCGAGAGCAGCTTGTGATTGAGCAATGCGCGATCCACCTCAACATATAATCAGCCGTCGATAAGGGCGCCGCTAAACCGATCGTCTTTTTGGGCTTCGTCCAGAATTGGTTGGATTCAGACGGAGACACGGGCCTCTACAATGAGCACGGCAGAGCCGACAATGATTGCGGTAAATACGTATTCGATTCTTAGCTTCATATAGACAGCTAGCACCGCCACGTCCAGGTCGTGACAGTCCAACCGGGGACTGCGATTGTTCCGAGGTCGAAACCCTCAAGCCGGAAAAAACTCGGCCTAAGACATTGCGAACAATTCGCGCAATTCGTCCGTCATTCGGGTCGGTCGCCCCGTACCGGCGTCCAGAAGGCACCACACGCTTCGAGATTCGACGAGCACCTCTGAATCCCGCGAGATCTTCGTAAACCTCTCGCATTTCACACGCGTTGCCTCACCAACCCATGTCTCGGCTGTGATTGTCTGGTTCAGAAAGGCGCGACGGATGTAGTCGATCTCGTGACGGACTACGAACCACGTAAAGCGGGATTGGAGCTCGACGCTCGCCGCCGACTGCCAATGTGCTACGGCGACATCCTGAATCCAACGGAGGTATGCGACATTGTTGACGTGTTCGTGTTCGTCGATATCAAAAGGCTGGACGCAATAGGAATGAGAAAACTTCATTTGAAGGGCTCGATCAAGGGGGCCGCCGAGTGCGGCCCATTCAATCCACGAAGAGGATTTGGAAATGTATCCGTTAAAAAGCCGGTCGCGTGAAGCTTACGCCCCCGTACCGGCTCCCACTACTTCCCTGATTGCAACTCCAATATCCGCGGGAGATTCAACGACCCGTATCCCGGCTTCAGTAAGTGCTTTCATTTTTTCGGCAGCCGTGCCCTTGCCGCCCGAGATGATCGCACCGGCATGTCCCATACGGCGTCCGGGAGGAGCAGTTTGACCGGCGATAAACGCCACAACCGGTTTCGTTACATTCTTCCTGGCAAATGCGGCGGCGTCTTCTTCCGCAGTTCCGCCGATCTCGCCGATCATGACGATCGCATCGGTCTCGTCGTCGGCTTCAAAGAGCCGCAGCGCATCGGTGTGATTCGTCCCGATTATAGGATCACCGCCGATACCGATCGCCGAAGATTGACCCAGTCCGAGAGCCGTTAATTGGCCGACAGCCTCGTAGGTAAGAGTGCCGCTTCTCGAAACTACCCCGATTCGCCCTTCCATGTGAATGTGACCCGGCATGATTCCGATCTTGCATTTGCCGGGAGAAATGATCCCGGGGCAATTCGGCCCGATCAAACGGGTCGCACTTCTGTCGCGCAGAAAATCGTTGGCCTTGACCATGTCGGCGGCCGGGACCCCTTCCGTAATCGCGACGACGACAGGTATTCCCGCGTCGGCGGCCTCCATGATCGCATCGGCGGCGAATGCGGGAGGAACGTATATGACCGAAGCGTTAGCACCTGTTTCCTTCACGGCTTCATCGACCGTATTGAACACGGGCACGCCTTCATGCGTGGTTCCGCCCTTCCCGGGCGTCACGCCTCCAACTACGTTTGTGCCGTATTCGATCATCTGCTGGGTGTGAAAGGTGCCCTCTTTGCCGGTGATACCCTGCACGATTAGCCTCGTATTCTTGTCTACTAAAATACTCAAAAATTCTTCTCCTGGAGTTGATCGTGGAAACGACCGGAATTATATCACGCAGGCCGACCATGTCGAACCGTTTGGGCTTTTGCCTCGTCCGAAAGATCCGAAACTCGGCGAGGTAGTTCGCCATACCTCGAAAAAAATCGAACATTGCGGCATTGGCGACCGTACTTTTACCTGACTGGCCGATTTTGAATTCAAACGGGATTCTTGTTCAACTATGCGGGTTTTATTAACGTTTTACGCCGACGCCTTCCGGATCGCCATCAAGTCGATCCTTGAGCACAAACTGCGGGCTTTTCTGACGCTGCTCGGTGTGATCATCGGCGTCGCCTCAGTTGTTGTCGTCGGGGCTTCGATCAGCGGACTGAATTCCTATGTTTCGACCCAGGTCTCAAAGGTGCTCGGTGCCAATCACTTTATGATGAACCGTATGGCGCATTCGGGCGAAATGGATGACAAGGAATTCGAGGAACGAAACAAACGGAACAGGAAGATCGAGTGGGAAGAGTACAAATACGTTAAGGCTCGCTGCGCAAATTGCTCGGAGGTCGGCGCACAGGACAACGATCGGATCGATATCAACCAGGATGGGATCGAGATGCCGGCGGTCGAGGTACGCGGCGTGACCGAGAACATGGAGATCATAGAAGAAAAAGAGATGATGCTCGGCAGATTCATTAACGGGTCCGAAGTCGATAGATCCGCCAAGGTTTGCGTGATCGGATATGACGTCCTCCAGAAATTCTTTCCCGACGAGGACCCGATCGAGAAAACATTAAAGATTCGCGGCGTCCCGTTTCGGATCATAGGTGTCGAGGAGCAGCGCGGTTCGATGTTGGGTCAGTCCTTTGACCGCATGGTTTATATTCCGATCACGGTGCATTTCCAGTTGTTCGGCGGCGGCGGGGGCATTCAGATCCACGGCGCGTCCGAAACACGTGATCTTCTCGTGTTTGCGATCGAGGACGCGAGAACAGTGCTTCGGAACAAGCGCAAGTTGCTGGGAAGCGACGAAGACACTTTCGGAGTCGTCAACACCCAGGACCTCGGAAATCAAATCGACCAGTTTACCGGTGCTATCGCAGGCGTTGTGATCCCGATTACGCTGACGATCCTTGTCGTTGGCGGAATCGTGGTTATGAATATCATGCTCGTCTCGGTGACCGAGCGGACATTTGAGGTGGGGCTTCGCAAAGCACTTGGTGCGACGCGGCAGCAAATACTCTTGCAGTTCCTGATCGAATCGGCATCGCTTTGCGTCGCGGGCGGAATCATCGGTATTTTGCTCGCCTCAGGCGTAACGACCCTAATCACGATATTGGCGGGGATCACGATGACGATAACGGTAGGCTATGTAGTTCTGGCCGTGGTCGTATCCAGCGTGATTGGAATCGTGGCGGGTCTCTATCCGGCATTTAAGGCGTCAAATTTGGATCCGATCGTGGCCCTCGCAAAGAGTTAAGAAAATGGGACTCAAAGGCACATTACCGCGCGAAGTACTGAAGATGTCGTTGGACAGCATCCTCGCGAACAAGTTTCGTTCGTTCCTGACCGTTCTCGGAATCGTGGTCGGGATCATAACGGCGATCGTTGTCGCGGCTCTGCTACTCGGACTCCGCGGCAATATCGTCGACATGATCGAGGACTATGGCACAAACAATATCTACGCCTTTCATTTGACCACCGGTTTCGGCCCGCCCAACCGTGAGGAACGTTCCCGCAAACCGCTGACGGTAGACGACGCCGAAGCGATCATGGCGCAAAGCAATGCCATCGAAGATGTCGCGGTTGTCGCACCCAGCATCGGTTCCTTTGGTGACGGATTCGACGACAACCTGCTTTACGAAGGCAAAAACTACAGATGGGCTGCAACCGATGGCGTGACGCCGAATTATCAGTCGATCAGCAATCTAACGCTTCGTGAGGGCCGGTTTATTACGAGGAACGACAATCAGCAGAGGCGGCACGTCCTCGTAATCGGCGTCAACGCCGCGGATGCGCTTTTTCCCGGTAAAGAGGGCGATATTGTTGGCAAGATGGTCCGGATGAACAGCCAGATGTGGGAGATCATCGGGGTTATAGAGAAACGGAAGTCCGGCTTTTTCGGGGAGAACGATGAGGACCGAAAGGTCATGATGCCGATCCGAACCGCGAGAAAGGTCGCCCCGCAAAGGGATTATTTACTCCACATAATCAAGGCCAAACAGGAAAAGATTCAGGATGCTCTCGATGATGCCGAGTCCGTTCTCCGCCAGCGGCGGAACGTTAAATTCGGTGAACCGAACAACTTCGATATAAAGACAGCAGATGCGTTTATCGAACAATTTGATTCGATCATGGGCGCGATCGGGCTCGCGGCGATCGCGATTTCTTGCCTCGGGCTGCTTGTTGGCGGCATCGGCGTGATGAACATCATGCTCGTCAGCGTAACCGAAAGGACCAAAGAGATCGGCATCCGAAAAGCCATCGGGGCAACCAAATCGGCGATTATCTTCCAGTTCCTTTTTGAAGCGATGACCCTTACATTTTTTGGCGGGCTCCTCGGAGTCGTCCTCGCGGTCGGGATATCTCAATTGATCATGTTCTTAGTTCCCTCGCTGCCGGCGGTGATTAGCCTCGGCTATATCGTTTTTGCCCTCACGGTGTCGGTTCTGGTCGGCCTTGTTTTTGGTGTATTGCCGGCCAGAAAAGCGGCCCAACTCGACCCGATCGAATGTCTCCGCTACGAGTGATTCCCCTGATTCGACAATTATAATCCCAGGGATTTGTTACTTTCGCTGTTGTTTTCCGCGACTTCGTGTATATTCGTTCCACGTCGGGTGACTTATGGATAAAAGCAAAGAGCGGAAAGTGATGGGAAGACGGGAGGTGGCGGACTTTCCCCTGCTCGGACTTGAATGCGTCAGGCTCAAGATTGACACTGGAGCCTACAGCTCGGCGATTCATTGTTCATCGATAGAACTCGTTAATGAAGGCCTCCTTCACGTCGTATTCCTGCACGAGGACGAAGAGGGGTTTACAGGCAAGGCCGTTGATTTCAATGAATTCGAAACTCGAAACGTCAAGAGCTCGAGCGGTCACGCCGAAACGCGTTATGCGATCAACACGAGAATCGTACTTGGACAAAAAAAATACCGGATCCGGATGACCCTGACAGACCGTTCGGAAATGCGGTATCCGGTTTTGATCGGACGCCGTTTTCTGCGGAGAAACAGGTTTATCGTTGATCCGAATAAAACAGACTTAATAAACTAGAAGCCCTCGCCAGGCCCCATATAATTAAATGAAAATCGCAATCCTTTCCGCCAACCCAAAACTGTATTCAACCAAAAGGCTCGTCGAATCAGGACAAGAACGCGGCCACGAGATGCCCGTCATTAATCACACGAAGTGTGTGTTACAGATCGAAAAGAAAAACCCGATTATTCTCTACGAGGGGAAGGAACTGACGGGTATCGATGCAGTCATTCCCAGGGTCGGCGCTTCGGTTACGTTTTTTGGCACTGCGGTCGTCCGCCAGTTCGAAATGCAAAAGATCTTTACCGCGGTTGAATCGCAATCCCTGGTCAAATCGCGTGACAAACTGCGAAGCCTGCAGCTGCTCTCGAGAGCCGGCCTCGGGATGCCGAAGACGATTTTTTCCAACTACACAAGAGACACAACTTCCGTCGTAGGGCTTTTGGATTCGAGTCCAATCATACTCAAGCTTCTGGAAGGCACACAGGGGCTTGGAGTGATACTCGCCGAGACGAAAAAAGCCGCCGAGTCAGTTCTGGAGGCCTTTAACGGCCTCGAGGCGAGAGTGGTGCTGCAGGAGTTTATCCAGGAAGCTAAGGGTGCCGACATTCGCGCGTTTGTTGTCGATGGAACGATAGTGGGGGCGATGAAACGCCAAGCGAAAGAGGGCGAATTTCGATCCAACCTCCACCGTGGGGGCTCGGCCGAGGTGATCGAACTTTCTGAAGAGGAAGAAGACGCCGCGATCAAGGCGGCCCGCGTGATGGGACTCGGCGTAGCGGGTGTCGATATGCTGCAAAGTGCCCGCGGGCCTCTGATCCTCGAGGTAAATTCTTCTCCGGGTCTCGAAGGAATCGAGGACGCGACGAAACGCGATGTCGCGAAAGAGATTATCAGGTACGTCGAGAGGCACGTTTGATGGAGATTCTAGGCCATAAGATCAGGAACGGAGTGCGAAACTATCTCGAACTTGAGGTCGCTTCGCTCTATACGCGTACGAGGATCGCTATCCCCGTTATCGTTCAGAAAGCGTCACGGCCAGGGCCCGTTCTTCTCGTGATCAGCGGCATCCACGGCGACGAGGTAAACGGAATTGAAATCAATCGGAGGCTGCTTCTCGAAAAGCTGTTGAAGCCGGTCGCTGGGACGGTGATATCGATTCCCATCGCGAATGTGATGGCGTTTATAAACCTCGAACGAAAGTTTTCCGACGGCCGCGACCTCAACAGGTCGTTTCCCGGTTCCCAAAAAGGCTCGATGGCAGCTCAGATCGGCCATCTTCTCTCGAGCCGGATAATACCGATCGCGGATGTTGTCATCGACCTCCATACCGGCTCTGAAGATCGTTCCAACGCTTCGCAGATCAGATACGACACCGCGCATCCGGAAAATGCACAACTTGCGAAGCTGTTTAACGCGCCGTTTGCGTTACTCCAGCTGAAACCGCCAACGGGCTCTCTGAGGCGGCTTCTGAACAAGAAGAAAATCTCGACGGTTATTTTTGAAGGCGGAAAATCGCGTTCGATCGATAACGAAATTGTCGCCGATGGCATGAGAGGCGTCCTCAATATCGCCGAATATCTGGGCATCGTCGAAAAATCGGATTATGGCCGCAATCCGGTTAAGACGAAGTATCTGGCAAAGAGCCACTGGGTACGTGCGGGCTCGTCGGGAATGCTGCAGCCGGTGGCCGCAAATGGAAAGAATGTGGAGGCCGGCGAAATACTGGCCTTTATCAACGGGCCCTATGCTCAGTTT
>JAOTWT010000486.1 GCA_029862725.1 Acidobacteriota bacterium
GATCCACGTGCCCTATCGTCCCGATGTTTACGTGCGGCTTGCTCCTGTCAAACTTCTCTTTGCTCATTACTAAATTGCTTCTCCAATCGAACGTTCAAAAATTAAGCTCCATGGAGCCCAAGACGGGATTTGAACCCGTGACCTCTTCCTTACCAAGGAAACGCTCTACCCCTGAGCTACTTGGGCAAACATTTCAAATTGCCCAAAAATATGGAGCGAGAGACGAGGCTCGAACTCGCGACCCTCAGCTTGGAAGGCTGATGCTCTACCAACTGAGCTACTCTCGCCCGTTCCGTTCCGTCAAACCGACTCTCCGCCTATTCCTCCTGAAGGTCTCCAATCCCCTTCAATACTGAATAAACATCAACAAAACCGGTATCGAAATCAAAACTTGTTCTTAAATCAAATATCTTTATCAGTGGTGCAAGGGGTAGGATTCGAACCTACGTAGGATTTTACTCCGTCGGGTTTACAGCCCGATGCCATTAACCACTCGACCACCCTTGCACACCCTCTTAAACGACTCATTCTAACCGACAATTTTAGTCAGTTAGCAAAAGTGTCATGATAACTAAGAAGGTGGCAACTTGCAAGCGCAGATCAACACTCGTACCAACTATTTTTCATAGATGGTTGTCGGCTGAAGCTGGACACAAAATTTATATAAACGCACGATCGAGTTAAGGGAAGGAAGCCTCCTCGATGGAGCATAGCAAATCCATCAAAACTCTGTATATCAATCATGGAGACTTTAATCGGCGTCTTGGTCGGTGTCGCTGGATTCGTTATCCGACCGGCTCCCTGCCCGCGGATGAAATTTTTTGTATGCATCTCGCAGGTGTTTATCGGTCATGTGGGTGTAGATTTGGGTGGTTGAAATATCCGAGTGGCCAAGCATCGCCTGGACGGAGCGCGAATCGGCTCCACGCTGCATCAGGTGTGTCGCAAATGAATGCCGAAGCGTATGCGGCGAAACATCGTCGAGCCCGGCCTTTGACGCGTATTCCTTTATGAACCTGAATATGGTCTGCCGGTCGATGGCCGTGCCCCGGCGGGACAAAAACAGCCGACGCGAACCTTCCTTCTTTCTTCGATCTACGAGGTACCTCGAAACCCATTCGACCGCTGAACGTCCGAGCGGAACGCGCCTTTGCTTGTTGCCCTTTCCCTTGCACGTGAGGATCCCGCCGTCGAGGTCGATGTCCCCGATCTGAAGTTCTGCGGCTTCTGTCACACGCAAACCGGCGGCGTACATCAGTTCGAGGATCGCACGGTCCCTGAGGCCGGTCTCATTCGCGGTTTCCGGCTGCTCGAGCAGTCGTTCCATCTGGTCTTCGGTCAAAAACTTCGGAAGGTAAAAGCCTTTTGCCGGCGTCTCGAGATTTTCTGCTGGGTGTTTCTTGATATAGCCGTCCAGGAGAAGGAATTTATAGAAGCCTCGAACCGCGGAAATGATTCTCCCGATTGAGCTTGGAGCAAGGCCGGCACGGGAGAGTTCGGCGATAAATCCGCGTAGGTCGCCACGACTGAGATCGGCGGGATGAAGTCCCTCGTCATCGGCAAATGCCTGAAGCTTGGCGAGATCGCGTTTATAACCGGCCAACGAGTTCTTCGCAAGCCCGCGTTCGACCTGCAAATACGAAAGATATTCCCTTGTCAAATCTCGCGGCATACGAACTTATCTTACTCCAAACTCGCAGGGCCTTCGAGGGTCGGTCACCTGCACAGTGCCGGTCTTCCGGTATTTCCCGAAGAAATAAGGGCATCCGCGACAGAGCGGGACCAGTTCCAGTTTCTAAGGTCGCTCGTCGAATCGGCGTAACACCCTTTGTCGTCGAGAGTTTCCACAACGGTTTCACGGTCCGCACTGGACATTTGATCGAGAGATTCAACGAGCGCCGGCGTCGCGTCGGTGCTCAAGCTCGCATTGTATGCGGCGTCGAAGACGCGGCCCTGCTTCATCAAATCGACATTCGCGCGAACGATATAGTCATCGGGGTTAACATAGTGAAGCATCGCGATAATAAAAAGAGCCGACCAAAGAGCGCCGTACGCGAACTGCTTTCGCAATCCGCGCAAAACCGTCATCCCGAACCAGACAAAGACCAGAGCCAGCCATATCAGGAAAAAGAAGGCATAAAAGCGAAATGTCGTCTGACCATAACCGAGACTTCCGGTCAAAAGCGATAGCCGTTGGGTGGCCGAAATCATGATCACAAACAAAAGTCCGATCTGAACAGATGCCAGAACCCTGAATACCTTCTCAGCCGCCGGCCGTTCTTTCCTGAGCAGCCAATGCATCGAGAGCAGGATTGGCAGCACAAGAATTGAAACCGCGATTAACTCAGTGACACCACGCCGTGCGTATTCTGCCAGCTTGAAATCCGGAGTTTGCTGAACGAGGTCCATCCCCCCGAATAAATATGGAAGCTGGAAGATCAAAAAACCGGCAAACAGAAGGTTTACAGAGCCGAGGACGATCGTTGTCTCGATCAATCCAAGCCTTAGCCATTCCGGAAGAGAATCGTATAAGTTATCCACTTTCCGATCCGCAACACTGCTCGTTGGCTGCGTCCCGTACGTTTTTTCTCTTTCGGGGTCTCCGGTCGTGTGTTCGGTGATGCTGAATCGGGGTGCGGCGATACTTATACCGGTTTCGGCCTTCGAAGCTCTTGACGGCCCTATCCCAAAAACTGCGGCGCGAAAATAGCCCAGCACTCCCCATGCGACTACGCTTGAGAATGCCACATGAGCGAATATCTCTTCCGGGTCGATGTGAATGGTCTTTTCAACGAATGATTGAAAGGAGGCGTCTGCCGCCATAAGCAACCCACCGATGACAAGCGTGATCGGGAGGGTTAGTGCCAGCCCCCTGGCAA
>JAOTWT010000485.1 GCA_029862725.1 Acidobacteriota bacterium
ATTCGCCAAGGACTTTCTTGACCGCTTTCGCACGCTTGCTCAATCGCTTCTTACCTTTTGCCATTACCTCTCCCCGGAATTTAGTCCCTCTGTTTCTCAATAAATATAAACTCGATATTTGTTTCAGCCAATAGGCTGCTGCACTTCCGGATCCACTAATTACGGTCTTTCCTGGCGTCTCCTGCAAAATAGCCGCTGCGCGCCCTCACCGTGAGTCTCCGTTCCGAATTGACCGTCAGGTCTATTCTGCGAAATCGGCCGTCCCGGTCCTCATCTTCAGGATAGTAACCGAGTATGTACTGACTCGAAAGCTCTGCCGAGATTTGCGCAAACGCAGTGTCGAGCTCCTCCTCGTCGATCGGCGAATAGACGGCACCGCCGGTCTGTTTCGCAAGGTCCCGCATCCGGCGTTCCGCCGCGAGTGCGCGAAGATTGGCGCTGCCGGATCTGCGGCCCGTTCGCTTGAAATTTTCAAATTCATTCGTGTGAACGATATAGACCTGGCAGTTGGTTTTCTGGACCGCCTCGACCATCTTATCAAATGAATAGTCGCTGAGAGTGTCTTGTCCATCCGAGACAATAACGATCACACGCCGCCCGGCGTGATCTTCGAGATAATTAGAAGCCTCGATAATCCCGTCGTGAAGGGCGGTCGCTCCTTCGGGAGGCGGAAACGACTCTATCGCGCTGATAAGCAGCCCGATGTTTTTAGTCAGCGGTTGTTCCAATTGCGTGACGCCGGCAACCGAATAAAGAGCTGCCAGATCCAACTCCGGCCTGATTACTCTTCTGAAAAACCTTATCGCCGCCTTTTGTTCGAATTCGCGGGCGGTCGTAACGCTCGAACTGTTGTCAAAAAGAAGTGCCAGGCGAACAGGTGATTCGGATCGGAAAATTTCCGATATCAACGCCGACTTACCGTCGATCTTCAAAGTGAAATCGCTAAGCTGAAGTGTCGTAAGAGCGCGGCCGGCGGCAATGTCGAAAACGGAAACCGGTATCGGGACAAGGGTCGAATCGATACTGATATCATCCCTGCCGATCTCTGGTGGCGTCCCCGGCGGTGCGTTGGGATCGGGTGTGACCGTAGGGGTCGCCTTGGGATTAACTTTTTGTGTTGGATTATAGGATGCCGTCTTTGGCTTTTTATCGTCCTTATTCTCTTCTTTCTTTTTTACACGGCCGCTCTGTGCGACCACAGGGATCGCACAAATGAGCACAAAAACGAGTAGTTTTATAACAAGTCCGTACATTTCTTTCGAGCGCAGAAATTTGATGCAATGCGTTCAGGACAATTTGCCCGCCGAGCGGCACGCTGGACGCCAATGGCGCTTCTGACTTCACATTTTAACGGCTTTTATATCCAATCCCTCGGCAGCAAATGATTGTATGATTAACAAGTACTTTTCCCGCATTTGGGCGACAATCACCAACCTATTCAAAAACCTATTGCATCCGCTAAGCATTATTACGAAAAGCAGCCCTGCCGGGATCACTAAAAAGCACAAACAGGGACCAGATCCCCAGAATTGTACCAAAAGGCGCAAAAAGGGAGATCAAAACGCTCGTTATGATGCAAAACACAAAGGCTTTTTTCCTTTTTAGAAATTGGCCCGCAAGGATTGTGCAGACGGAAAGTCCGATGCTTAAAACAAGTATCAGGGACGAGAAGATGATCTGCGCCGGCCAAAACCAGGATCCCTGTTCTGTTGAGCCGGCGTTCCCGGTTAGTCCATAAACTCCGGCGATCACGTAAAGAACAGAGATCAGGGAAACTGCGACCGACAGTAAGCCGTACAATACGAACAGGTTCGAAAGCAGTCCGAGATTTCCCGAGTCGAGCGGCGGCGATTGAACGGAGTCGCCATCACTGAATGCTTTCTTGACCGGTTCCCTCAACAACAAAATGATCGTCGGCACGCCGATCGCCGTTCCGATCGGCACCGAAGTCGCAGTCAGAATGGCCATCACGAAACAGAAAGTGTGGTGTTTTTGTTCTCTTTGAAACTTCCCTGTGTAATGCCCAAAGAGTACTCCGGCGATCGCGAAAATTGCGAAAATGGAACCAACTGCAACAGTGCCTGCAAAAAGCGGGCCGGCACCAAGCGCTTTGTCCAAAAGCGAATTTGCCATTTCTACTGGTCCGCCGGAAATCAGTGACACTGCGAGACTGGCACCTCCCAGATAGTATAAAAACCCAGTCACCGCAATGTATCCAACCGCAGCGATCAGAATCAAGGCATTCACAGCCTCCGAAAAATAATAGAAATACGAAAGCTTCCGAAGGTTATCCAGGTCTTTTGCTAAATCGTGTGGGCTCATCTAGTTTGGGTGCGGCACACTGATCACTTCAATTTCACTGTAAAGCAATTCATCGGAAGGCCTGTGCTATCGTCAAATTCGGCTCCGGCCCGGACGCCAATTTTTGCGATATCCGCCGCCGATTTTGATTTATCGTTGTAGGCAACGAACATGGCCCCTAGAGCATAATCGGAACCGCTTCCGTACGCATAAAACCGCGCCAGTTCCTTAACGTACCGGTATTCACTCAGTGCGTAGATACCGGAAGGGTTTGCAAGAAGCATATTCGCGCGTGAGGTTTCAAAGGCATCGGATTCGCGTTTATCGGCCTTTAAGAAATAATCATCTTTGAGCAACTTGTGTATGTGGACCTGCCAATTAAATATTTCTTTTTCCGATGAGAGTTTGTACTCCCCGTCAGATTTGGAGAGCAGGTCCTCAAGGACTGTTTGAGAGGCGCTCCAGCCCGTCAAAGCAAAATAGTTGTCTTTATAACGGACTATCTTTTTGTGATTCTTTATGTAACTTGAAGACTCCAGCTGGTTTCCATAGGTTGTGAGTGTGTCTGCCGCGATTGC
>JAOTWT010000298.1 GCA_029862725.1 Acidobacteriota bacterium
TGATGCCCGCCGGCGGAAGATACTCGATCTTCTCCAGCAGCCCGCGTTCCGCTTCGTACGTAAACTGCTTGATCACGAGGCGCGGGTCGATCAACTGGTGGACCGTGTCGTCGCTGTTGTAATTCCATTCCGTGTAGGCGTTCGAGTCCTCGATCGGGTAATGACGGGTCTTCATTCGTCCGTGACCGTCATAAGTGGTCGTCACGGTTTGTTTTGTGTTTGCGGGGTTGGCTGTTCCCTCAAACTGCTCAGTTGATATGACCTGGTCTCGTCCGTTAAATGTCTGAACGGTCGTCGTATAAACTCCGCCGGTCCAGTTGTAGATCTCGGTCTTGAAGTTTCTGCCCAGAATGTCGGTATAGACCTTTTGCTTGCGTCTCGCGTTTTGGGTCGGTATATCGTCGCGCGGAACGCTTTCGCTTTCAATGGTTGTTTCCGTAATTCCCGCGCAGCCGCAGCCCGAGTAGGAGATCAGGCGGTCCGTTCCGTCGGTGTTTATCTCGCGGACAACGCGCCCGTTCCAGTCGTATTCCTTTTCCTGCCAGAGCCATGATGTGTCATCGCCTGTCGGTGTGTATGAAGAAGTGATCTCGGTCGGGACGGTCGAGCGCTTGAGCTGCCCGAGCTTGTTGTATTCGGCGATACTTCCCGCAAAGCCCCCTGTGCTGCCGGGATGTTCGGTCCTCGACTGGAGCGTTCTGCCGGCACCGTCAAAAAGTGATTCGGACAGAACCTCGTCCGCCGAATCGGCGCCATTGCCGTTTGTATCGACGATCGTCGTATAGACCTCGGACCGGACCTGGCTCGATGGATAGACATATCTTGTGTAAGCGCCTGTATTTACGAGGGTCTGCCTTTCCAGCCTACCAAGTGAGTCGTAAGCCCGGGTGGTTTCCTTTCCGCGGTTCTGACTGTTGGAAGGATGGGGCGAATCCGCCCAGACATTGGCGCCGATATCAAACCGGTACTGGACCCTCGAATACTCCCCCGCGGGATCGATCACCTTTGTCGGGTAGGCAAAGGTGCCGGGGTTCGACGCATCATTGAAATTGTCTGTGTATTCCGTCCGCACCTTTCTGTTGAGCGGATCAAGCGAGGCGACCGGTGATCCGGCGATATCGTATCTCGTTTTTGAGGTGACTGAAGCGGTCTGGCCCGTTACATCGTGCCGTGTCGCCGAAGTCAGATTCGCGCGGCCGGTAACAAACGCGGAACCGTAATTGGTCGCGTCGTGGCCCGTACCGATATTCGGGACCTGGTTTGTCTCAAATGTGAAGTTCTCCTCGTCGTATCCGTAGGTCACCTTTGAAACAAGGGCCAGCTGGCTGTTTTCGAAGCCGTAGCCCCTTACCTCTGACGGGAGCCCGATTATTCTGCGGTCTGTGTAGGCCGATGAAAGGTTATAGTCGGTCTGGACTTCCATAAGGACGGTAGACTGGTCCGAGTCATAGACCTTGACGCTTTCGACAAGGCCGTATTCGGCAATGTTTGTATAGGGAACAATCCTATATTCGGTTGTCGAACGCCTTACAGCAGCGATCTCGTCATCGCCGATCTTGGTTTCCGTCACCCTCGGGTTGTTTATATAGGCAAGATTCGTGTCGTCCTGGGTCCAGAGGCTCGTACTCCAGCGTTTTCTTGTGAGTCCCGAGCCTGAATCGGCCCAGTCTTCGGAAATTATCGGAAGCGATTCCATCCAGCCCGTCTCTCCGACATATGTCTTTGAGGTGTTTGACGTCGGATGGCCCGTCATCGAAACCTGTATCAAGGTTCCCGTGCCGCCAACATCGGGTATTGTCTGACCGGTCGTAAATGTGTTTGTGTAGACGACCTCCTGCTCACTGCCGCTGACGATGTTGAAGTTCTCCACCCAGTTTCTTGTCTCCGAGAATCTTGGGACATCCGAAAGCCCCGTTCCGGGTGTGTCGAGGTTTGTGCTTGTGTAGTTGAGAATGTGGCTGTCGGGAGCCTTGTTTGTGACCTTCTCGACCTGTCCGTAATCGTTGTAGTCAAACTCGGTTGCGCTTGAGTCCGCATAAGTCACTCTTGTCAGGGATTTCACGTCCGTACCGCCGTCGGGTCCGAAAACGCCAAGCGAGGAATCGAAATCCGGATCGACCTGTATGTCCCCGTAGGTAAAGGTTGCGTAAGTGTGTGTAACAGTACTGCCCGCGCCGTTGCCCGTCTTCCATTGCTGCGTGACCGAGGTCGGGTATAGCTCGTAGTCGTAATGAACCTCGATTATTCTTCCTAGGGTATCGGTCACGGTATCAAGGAGACCGTACTCGTCGTGGGCAACGAGCACATAGTTTCCGTTTCTGTCCTTTATCTCTTTTGCCCTGAACGCGCCCGCCTTCCATTCGTAGGCTGTTCTGGTACCGTCGGTTGTGGTCACTGTGATACCGATTTCGTCGGGAGGATCATTGGGATCGTCTCCAACATCGAGTTCGAGCAGCGCGTATGTCGAATCCTGGGTCTCGTACCGGCTTGTGGCGCCAATCTGTTTAAATTCGACCCTTGCTCCCGAAGGCGTGACCATAAGGAACGAGAACCTCCCGTTGCCCTTGTCGTAATAGGCCGGTTCGATCGTCGCAAAGCCCATTCGGAATCCAGGCGAGACGTTCGAAACATCCGGGTCAAATACCATAACGTCATTCTCAGTGTCTTTGGTCCAGACAAGGG
Source organism: Acidobacteriota bacterium (assembly GCA_029862725.1). Classification (GTDB taxonomy): domain Bacteria; phylum Acidobacteriota; class Blastocatellia; order Pyrinomonadales; family Pyrinomonadaceae; genus Aridibacter. The sequence goes on from JAOTWT010000298.1 coordinate 2,683, forward strand.
AGTTGTAGGAAATGCCGAAGCCGGCGTTAAAACCCGCTCTCCCCGGCAATGCAACAAGCGCCGCGCCCCACGAGAAGTTTCTGGAATAGAGGTTTGTGCCTCCGGCTGCGTTTATCGGAGCAAGCCTGTCCTTTGCAAAATCGTATTTCGAATGGAGGGATCCGACCTTTTTGAGATAGGCGGCTTCGGCGGGAGTGTCGCCGCTGAGACCCAGCGATTCGTATTTGAAAGTGCCCGTGCTGCTTTCGTGTATATACCAGACGCCTGTAGTCGGACGCCACACGGCATAGTCGGCCTTGTTGTCCCCGTCGTAGTCCGCCGGTACGGGCTGGTCGCCGTAGTTGCCCCAGCCAAACGCCAGATATGTTGAGGTGTTTGAATAATAGACCCACCAGGTTCCGGTACCGGGCCGGAAAATGGCGAAATCGGTCTTTCCGTCCGCGTCATAGTCGGCCGGGACCGGTGTGTCCGAGGCCACACCCCAGCCGAAGGTATAGTAACCCGCGGAACTTCCCAGGACATGCCATACGCCGCCGCGGAAAACCGCTATATCCGTCTGCGAGTCCCCGTCATAGTTTCCCGGAACCAGGATGTCTCCGGTTGTACCAAATGATGTCGTGCTGTAGCCGCCCGTCGCCGAGTTGTGAATCCACCAGGTCTTCGAACCACTCGTTTCCGTGCGGACAATGGCATAGTCCGATTTGCCGTCGCCGTCGTAATCGCCGGCTACGGGGACATCCCCGGACACTCCCCAATTGTAGAGAACATCAGCGCCGCCGGAACTTTTCCGGACAGTCCAGAGTCCCGCCGTGAATGTTGCCGCATCCGTCTTTCCGTCGGCATCGAAATCGCCGGGGACCGGTGTCGAAACGCTCGTTCCGATGGTCTCCGTCTGGTAACCGGAACCGTTTGACTTCTTGATCAGATACTCGAAGCTACCCGGATTCCAGCGGGCCGCATCCGCTTTGCCGTCCCCTTCGAAATCGAATGAAACATCGCCGGCAGCAAGTGTCGCGGCCGATGCCCTTGGAGGGCTTCCCAAAGATGTGACCGATCCAATCGCTGAAGAAACAGATTCATAGAGCGGCGATACCGGCGTTGCGTTCTCAAACCCTTCCGGAAGCTCTGGTGCCGTCACGTATTCCCAGGCTGCATTCGTCTTTTCCGATACTCTCTCAATTAGATTTGAAGCGATTCCGGGCGCCTTCGAACTGAAATCATAGGCCGGCGGGGGAGCGGTGTTTGCGGCCGCCTTCGGACGCTTGCCTTTTGCGCTTGACCTGCTTAAATCGGTCAAAAGCATCAGGGGAGGGGCGAGAAGTGCAATTAAAACAACAATTACGGATGCCCTGTTAAACGCCGTCACGTGTGCGGAAGATTGTCTGTTCACTTGTCCTGCCCTCTTATTGTGTCAGCGATTCCGCACGCCAAAACAAAAATCACCCGATGGCTGTCGTGCCACCCGGTGAATTTCCGGAATTGGGAGTATGTGGGAACATCGCGCCCCGTATTTTTCTGAGTGTGTTCTCTCAACGCTGGCTATCGGCACTGAGATTCATTCCTTTAGACGATACCGTGAGTGTAAACCCGGTTTCCCGGTCAGGTCAAGAAAAAGTTTTATCATTTATTATTGGGATCATTTGTCGGTTTAAAGTTTGATCGATTTCAGGTTCCGCCAATTCGTGCCGGTCGATCAATCGTCGCTGACGCGACGAAGATTCTTTGACCTGCCTTTTCCATGGGCTGCGCGCTGACGCGACTTATTTTTGTACTCAACTCGAAAGGTATGTGTGAGGCCTTGCGTCCCCACGTCCCCGGGTTACCGCGCTGAGGTGTTTCCGCCGCGTTGGCGGGTCATCCGCGTCTACCCGGCTATTGATCTTCTTTTTTCTCTTTCTTTTTTACCGATTCGATCTGCAGATCGACAACGACCGAGTCCGACAAGACCGCCGTTCCGCCCGGCAGGTTGCCGCCGTAATTGACGTTGAAGGCGCGCCTGTTTATCGCAGT
>JAOTWT010000117.1 GCA_029862725.1 Acidobacteriota bacterium
GTGCTCCCCACGACGCCCATCCTGATCGTACCGCGATCGTCTTTTATCGGTCCGTAGATGCGTACAGGGAACTCGATTTCTTTAGTCACGTCCTTTATCGTCAGGTCTCCCTTGACCATATACCGCTTACCCTTTTTTCTGATGCGGGTACTCTTGAAACTCATTTCCGGGTAGGTCATTACTTCAAAGAAATCCTTGCTGCGCAGATGGTTATCGCGGGCATTGACACCCGTATCGATGCTCTTCACCTCGGCCTTGAACTCAACGCTTGAATTCTTTATCGCGGATGGGTCAAAGTCGACGGCACCCTCAAAACTCCGGAAATAACCGGGTACGTCAACGAGTCCCATATGGCGGATCCTGAAGCCGATCGAGCTATGAGCCTTATCGAGATCGTAGACACCGGTCTGCTCGGCCCTCGAAACTTTCTTTTCGCTTTCAAACGTTCCAAATCTCTCGCCGATTGAAGGTTTCGATGCATCCGCCGTCCAGCCCAGGGCCAGCAAACCGGTGCAGAAGAGCATCCCGATCAAAAACAAGTACTTTCTTACTACTTTCATTGGTCTCCCTATCCTTAAATTTTAAGTTTTCCGATTTTAACTTTTTGCGTCCGCACTTAAAAGTCACTGTGATGATATTACTGTCCCGGGATTTGGCCGGATATCGACAAACCCGCGAAAAAACATTTCGAAAGGCGCCTGTAATCCGGATCCTACGGGAATAATCAGCCGATTATGGGTAATATGATAGCTATGTGGAGTGCTTTTGTAGATTGGTTTATGGGACTCGGCGCCGAATACGGCGTTAACCCGTTTATATTTGGCGGTATCTATATTGGAGCGATCCCGTTCTTCTCGCTTTCGATCGGCTGGCTGATCCGCAATTACAGGCGGGGCACTTCCATCGCCTTTCCTGTTCTAACAGCCCTCTTCTTCTTCATTTCCGCGTACCTTTATTTGATAATTGCCGGCCGGAATGTACCCTGGCTGGTTTACGCCGCAGTCGTCTTCATGATCGTTTACGGGGCATATTCGACGATCAAGAAGGTGCGGAAGCGTATACACGAACCCGAGAATGCCGAACGGACGGCCTGACCTCCCGTGGCCGGATTTGCCAGTTCAAATCTGTTTATGTCTGAAACATATGACCTTATCGTAATCGGCGGAGGTTCCGCCGGCCTTGTCGCGGCTGGCGGCGCCGGTCTGATCGGTGCGAAAGTGGCATTGGTCGAAAAGGCGAAACTCGGCGGAGATTGTCTCTATACCGGGTGCGTACCTTCCAAGACGCTGATTCGTTCGGCGAGGATGGCGGCCGAAATGCGAAACGCCGGGAAGTACGGTTTTGAAAGCGTCGAGCCTGAATTCAAGAACGGACGCTTTGCATCCGTTACCGAACGTGTCAGCGATGTAATCGGCGTCATTGCCGAACATGATGCGCCCGAGGTGTTCGAAGAAATGGGTGCTGAAGTCGTATTTGGCTCACCGGAGTTCTTGAATAACCGTGAGATCGAGGTTGCTCTGCGGGGCGGTGGAAAACGGACGATGAAGGCGAAACGGTTTTGCATTTCAACGGGATCGTCGCCCTTTGTTCCGTCGATAGAAGGTCTTCGCGAAACCGGTTTTGTCACGAACGAAGAGGTTTTCAGCATTAGGGATCTGCCTCGAAGACTTGTCGTAATCGGCGGAGGTGCGATCGGTGTCGAACTCGGACAGTCGTTTAGGCGGTTCGGTTCGGAGGTCTTAATCGTAGAGATGCTGGACAGGATACTGCCGCAAGAAGATCCGGAGGTTTCCGAATACATGACGGAACGTTTTTCGGAGGAAGGAATCAGGATCCACACTTCCTCGAAGGCGGTCCGGTTTGAAAGCAATGCGAATGGAGAGAAGCTCGTGACGATCGAAACCGGCGGCGGCGAGGAAACCATTACATGTGACGAGATACTTGTCGCGGTCGGACGTTCACCAAACGTCGACGGCCTGGGACTGGAGAAAGCCGGCGTTAAATACACAAAGAAGCGCATCGAAACTGACGCTTACCTACGGACAACCGCCAAGAACATATACGCCGCGGGAGATGTGAACGGCCGCTATCAATTCACACATATGGCCGATTACGAAGCTCAAACCGTTTTGAACAACGCGTTCCTGTTCTGGCCGCTTACCAAGAAGGCGGATTACAGAGTGGTTCCATGGACGACGTTCTGCGAGCCGGAGGTCGCTCGCGTCGGAATGATCGAAGAAGAAGCGAGAAGACAATTCGGCGAAAAAGCGAAGGTTTTTCGCGCTGCGTTTTCACATAACGACCGCGCCCTCGCGGAAGGTTCGGATGCGGGCTTTGCAAAACTAATCGTCAAAGGCAAAAAAATACTGGGTGTAACGATCGTGGGTCCCCACGCCGGCGAGTTGCTCCATGAATTCGTGGTCGCGATGAAGCACGGTTTGAGCCTATCACAACTGAACGAAGCCGTGCATGTCTACCCGACGCTCGCAAAAATCACACAGGCTCTCGGGACCGAATCGACGATCGAGAGCCTGAAATCCCCGTTTGCACAAAAGTGGTTCGGGCGTTATTTGAAGTTGTGGCGTTAGCCGCCTTCTATTCTGGGCGATTTTTTGTCCGAGAGGACTTTCCATACGATGGTTGCACTTTCATTTGGCACGAGTCTGATCACGCGAAAAGCTACAATTACATCACGCCTCTTGTCGAACTCAAGTTCGTCATATACCACCTCTTTGAGGGATTCCCAGTGCTCCCCGCGATATGCTATTGAACGAACGACATATGTTGTGTCGACGATTGCCGGATGAGAGTCCTTGTAGACGATTTCGCCGCCCGCGATCCCTTTTTCAAGATAGCCGGCAAATTGGCTCGCCTTCACGATATCTTCCGGCGGTGTGAACCCGGCAAGCGTTTCAAGAATACTGGAATCGGCGGTCAAGTCTTCCAGGGCAACGTCCCCCAGGCTAATCAGGATTCCGTGCTTCCAAATTCCAAGGGTGTTGAATTCGCTTCCAGTGAAGGTAATATCTGCGAGGCGTTTGACCCTGTACAGCCTGGATCTGAAAGAATATGACGACCCGGCACCCGGCATCCCGTAAGCGGCACAATGTTCTTCAGCAACCACAAGGGCCTGCCCTTTATCGCAACCCTTGTCGGCGATCAGCTTGGTAACGCCGCGGTCTTCTTTTTCGACATAGCGAGGGTACTTCGCGATATCTGCCGGGTCGGGCGCGAGGAGTTCGATTTCCGCTTTTTCGAGATCACGATAAAGCGGCACGATGTAATCCTGATAGACACGCGTTTCCTTGTAACGGTCTCTGACATACCGCTCTTTCCCGACATTGCGCAGATTATCGACACGGCTGTTGAATGCATCCCTCTTTGCGAGTTCCGCTTCCTTTTCCTGATCTGTTTGCGATTGTGCCTGTGCCAATCCAGAACAAACAAATGCCAGAATAATGAATGACAAACCAACAACTTTTCTCATAATTATTCTCTCTGCTCCCAGCCACGTGACGCAGTCCCCAGCGGTCCAACCTTTCTTATCCGGCTATTTTAGCACAGTCGGTTTTCGGCCCTGTACGGGACTTTCCCAGCTTCAAATCCGCCGGTATAGCGCGACGCCAAAAAATCTTGGCCCCAGGGCTGGAATTACATATGTGTAACCATATGTAATGATCAGTCATGATTCGTTGTTTTCGAGGTGCAATTTGAACCGTTTCAAATCGTCGTCGACACTGTCTTTTATCGATTTGGAAATGATCGACACCGGTGAATTAAAATCGACTTCGCTGATACTTGCGATCGTGATCGACACATTCGTTCCACCATCCGAGGCCTTCAACCGGTATTTGATGCTCATTTCAAAAGGCTCGTCGGCGTAAATCTGGACAAAGGAGTTTTTTTCAAACTTTGTCACAAGTAGCTTGGCGGAATACTTCTTGTTTAAGAAGGTTCCGATCCGTTCGATTTTTGCGCCCTTTCGGTAGAGGCCCGATTCCATGGGATAGACCTCGGACAGCCCGCGAATCCAAAGCTTGTCAAGCTTCGGGTTAAACATGACTTGCGCCACCTCTTCCGGGGTGCGCTCTACAAATACTTCCGACTTCACTTCTATCGCCATATAGCTCCTGTGATTCCGCCAGTTTTTGGGTTTCGCAAACGATAACAACAAACACGAATCGTGTAAAGACACTTTCTAAATGGATTAGGGCTGCGCACGCCCCTTAAATGTTTAACCGTTCTCCGGGGTTTTCCGCCGCACTGATACATCCAGCGTCTTGCGGCGCTCATTACCGGACCCTAAACCCTTAGCTCAGTATCCCGTCTGCCAGACCTTTATCGCCTCGATCGGATAGATGAGCATAAGGATGTTGATTAGAAGGCTGTCTTTTATAACGAGGATCAAGACCATTTCCACAAGTACGAACAAGACCAGCGATTTCCAAAGTCTGAGCTTGAATGCGATTAGGAATCCCGCGAAACACGCAAATACGTCGCCGACGGAATTTAGAATCGAATCTCCGAAGTAATCCAGTGAAGCGGTCGCCGCCCTGTAACGATTGATTATGTATGCAGAGTTCTCGACGACCTCCCAAAAACTCTCGACGAACACAGCCGTGAATAAAAGCCATGCGAACGATATCCGCTTCTGGAACAAAAGACGGCCGAGCCAGTAGAATGCGACCCCATGCAGCAAATGCGTGAACATGTAAGGGTCAAACAGGTGTTGCGAATTATGTTTACTCCAGACATCGCTCGACCAGAGCCAGATTGGCGAGTCCCAGCGGCACCACCACAGCCTCCCCTGAAAATTGAGGACAGCCGCCATTATCACCACGCATGCAGCCATCGCGACCCACGGTGTACGGTGGCTCCAATTATCGGTTTGGATAAGTCCCTTTTTAGGTTCCGGTTTCATTGACTGATAATTGATAACTTCTGACTAACAATTGCGCAAAGACAAGATGCCGCACTTCCGGCTTCAGCCAATGGAAACGATCCCCGTTTTCCGTCGTCGCTGACGCGACGAAACGTTGGACGTTGTTAACGTCCGTGGCCTGAAGGCCACGGCTAGCAGACTTCTTACCGCTACGCGGCTGCGATCGAAACTCGCCAAACTCGCCGAACTCGCCAAACTCGCCAAACTCGCCAAACTCGCTGAACTCGCCAAACCCGCCGAACTCATCCGTCAATCTTCTCCCACTTTTCGCGAACCTCGATAATCAGGTTGGCGATCTTCTCATTTACCTTCCTGAAATACTCATCCGCCTTTGTTTGGTCGAACTTGGGATAACCCTCGCCTTCTTTATAAAGGCTGATTGAAGACGGAAACGGTGTCGCGGTCCAGCCTGTAGGATTTGCGGTCGTCATATCCTTGCCCGTATACCGCTCTTTCTTGACGAGAGAGGGGTCCGTGGCCTGGACATACGCGGTTTCGTTCCAACCCGCGTGGCCGCCGTCTTCGCCAAAGACCTCTTTAGTCACGTCCGAGGCGAATGACCACCAGTTTACAACAAGGGTTCGTACCCCTTTCTCGATCGCAACTTCCGATGCCACCGATTGCAGCACCGCGGTCTGTCCTCCGCCGTGGCCGTTCAGGATGATGATGTTTTTGAAACCGTTTTTCGCGAGTCCTTCCAAAATATCCCGCACAAATGGACGGTACGCTTTTTCCGAAATCCTAAAAACACCCGGATAACCTTCGAGACTGCCGGTGATCCCGTAGTTCAGAGTCGGCGCGATCATCGCGTTTGTCTTCCCGGCAATCGCCTTCGCCATTGCGGTCGGTGCGGTGTTGTCGGCGCCGTTGTTGATCACGCCGTGGGGTTCGAGGGTGCCGGTGGGAAGCAGTACGGTATCCACTTTCGACGGCACGACCTCCTTGAACTCCATCCAGTTGATCCGGTCCATTTCTCTTTCGGGAACCTGAGCGAAAACGGTTAAAGTTGCGACAAAAATAACGGCGAGAATCTTCAGCATGACTTTTCTCCCTTGCTTGATTTGCCGTTATCTTCTTACAAAGGATCGAATTAGACAATACTTTATTCAACTCTCAACGGGCCATGGCCATCGATCGAACCCGGGTCCCTCATGAAAGCCCTTCGGAGTTCAGCTTGAATGTAAATGCAATCTCCAACCGCAACCGGGACTCATTCTCTTTCACACCAACGGCGTCGAAACGCGGTTCAATGGGGACACGGAAGCTTGCGAGTCATTGGGTTCACACGGGAATCCGCGGTGTGGGCATATCGTTTGGCCAAGTCGAAGCATCTGATGGATTACTGGAGATGCTTATGGATAGAAGGGAACTTTTTAAAAAAAGCGGGGCCGCCGCGGCAGGCCTGCTTTTAGGTTCGCGGGGCGCCAGGGTCGCATATGGAAAATCCGGTGCAGAACCAACCGTGTATTTTGGCAGATTCGGGAATGAAAATCTGGACGAAGCGGGAATTATGGCGAGTTACGCGTCTCCAAAGATCTTGGTTCCAGATAGTTTACGCGATCAATTCCTCGTGTTTCAGCTGGTCCCTACTGAAAACGAACGGTTTTTTGTGCGATCCCCTCAGGAAATCGAGCCTGCCCTCGAAACCTCGCCGGAGTATCCGGACGTCGTCCTCGATACGCGGCTCTTGAGTTTCCAGCTTGGATCCGATGAAAAAGTCGGTGAAGAAACGCGCGCGACTGTGCGAATCACTTTTGGTTCTGACCAGAATACAGATCGCTCACGCGAAATGGGTGAAAACCTCTACTGGGCAATTACATCAGGTCTCAACCTTTGGAATACACGAGGAATCCGCGCGGAGCCGAGGGATTACCGATCGGATTTCCGAAAGGTGTTTGGTAACAAATACGTCGAACTACCGGGCGGTGCGGGTTCGCTAAAGGTAGAAATCGTAAAGCATCGAAAGAGCTCATGGTGGGAAAAAGCTTTTAATCTTGCCGACTCAAATCCTGGCATGGCCTTGGTTTCAGCATTGGGGTTTCCAGGAGTTACCTCTCGGGTACTTCATTTTGTCGATGAAGCCGCAAACAAGTTTGTCGGCGATAACGCGAAGGTGCTCTTTGCGAGTCGGGGGCTTCCGCTTGCGTTTTCAAAGCAATCGAAAGAAGAGATATCTTCCTCCGGAATTCGCATAGGAAGCCTGAATTCTGGGATCTGGATATTTGCCCGCGGTCGGGATCTGCCGTTGCTCAGTTCGCAGGAAATGACGTACGACGCAACGCTTCGAAGGCTTTTTCCGGCTAAAAGTAATATTGCCGACATAATTTCGGGAACGGCGAAAGACCCTCTGCGGGATGTTACATATGCGATTCTGGGTTCCCGGCTCAAACACCGAAAGATTACGAACGGTTTTTGACCTCAAGAAAGGCTTGTACATATGGATGGCCATATGTAATACTGCTCAATCTATGGCGAATCTAGTGGCCTCCTTCGCGAACATTGAATGGGACGACCCTGCTATCGGCGTTCGCGAAAAGAAAATTGTAATCGGAGCGAAAGCGATCAGAATGCTCGAGTTAACGGGTGATATTGATCACCCCGATTGGTGTTTGACGGGTCACGCTGGATTTGTTCTCGAGGGAGAGTTCATTCTTGATATTGATGGAGTCCAAAAAGCCCTTCAAAAAGGTGACGTCTTTGTTGTTGAAAAAGACGTCCCCGGGCACCGCCACATCCCAATTGTGCATGAAGGCAAAAAAGTCCGCTTATTGCTCGTGGACGGCGCCTAAACGAAAACCGTATGTTGATTGTGAGCCCAATAATATTGACATGAGAGCCGGGCAGGCATAGGATTCGACAACACTTAAATTTCTGGAGGTTCTTTATGAGCAAGGCGAAATCCGCAGATCTTTTGATTAAACTGTATGATCTGCGACGAGAAGCAGTAATGCGTACCGCACGCAACTGGATCTTTACATTCAATCCTACAAGTGCTGAAAACATAGGCCAGACGATGATGGATCCTGAAGTCGGGGCCTATCTGCGGATGGTTGGATCTTACTGGGATATGGTC
>JAOTWT010000487.1 GCA_029862725.1 Acidobacteriota bacterium
CTTCAATTACGGCTGGTCGATCATCATCTTTACGTTTTTCTTTTATTCGCTTCTCTTCCCGCTTCGTTGGTTTTCTTCCAAGTCCTTTAAGAAGGCACAGAAAAATGCACCGAAGATGCAGGAACTACGCGATAAGCTGAAGAAGATGCAGGACAAGGGTATCCCGGCCGACGACCCGCGCATGCGCGACCTGCAGATGGAACAGCTCAAGATGACAAAGGACGCCCTGCCGATCGGCGGGTGTTTGCCGATGCTCCTGCAGTTTCCATTGATCATCACCCTCTATTACACGGTTTCGATCGCGCTCGGTTTCAGGCAGGAAGCGTTTTGGTGGCTCCCCGATCTTTCGACTGCGGACCCCTATCGTATTCTGCCAATTGCGTTTGCAGTGTCGATGATCCTGTCGATGAAGTTTACGCCGACCGCTCCGGCGGTTTCTCCCGAGCAGCAGATGCAGCAGAAGATCATGACCTATTTTATGCCGGTGATGATGCTTTTGTTTATGTGGACGGCGCCATCCGGGCTTTTGCTTTACTGGTTTACCGGTAACATCATCATGTTCGGGCAGCAGATGCTGATCAACTGGATCAACAAAGAACCGGCCGAAGAAGTAGCTGCGGGCGAATTAAAAACAAAAAAGGCGTAATGAAATGAACGAAATCTGCGAGAAAGCACAGGAATTTGTCAGTTCGGTAGTTGCGGATATGAAGTTCGACCTCGAGGTAAATTCGGAATGGTCGGATGACGAGGGCTGCACGGTCAATTTTGCCGGCGAGGACGTCGCCTTGGTTTTGAGTGAAAACGGCGAGTTGCTGGACGCCTTCGAGACTCTTCTCTTCCAGATTTTCGGACGCGAGTTGGAACGCGAGCACCGGTTTGTATGCGACGCAGAGGGATTTCGCGGAACCCGCAAAAAGGAACTCGCAGCAATGGCAAAGTTTGCCGCCAAAAATGTCAGGGAAAAAGGCGTACCCTTCACCTTCGGCGATCTGAATTCGACAGAACGGAGAATTATTCATCTGACTCTCCGGAACGAAGAAGACCTGGTCACGGAATCGGTGGGAATGGGCCGCGACCGTCGGCTTCAGGTAAGCCTTCGATAGGCGTTCAAAGAGTCGAGTGCCAACGTTGATCTATTGATGTTTTTAACGCAAAGGCCGCCAGGGACGCAGAGGGCGCGAGCATTGTTTTTAGCGATTTCCGGCGTTCAGATTGGAATCCCGTGGTTGTATGTGTCGCTTTTGCCCAAAAGCAGATCCGAAGCATTTTCTTAGCGACCTTTACGTTGAAAAGTAGAAAAGAGTCGACCCGGATCTTTTTTACTTTTTAATTCTGGTTTGACTCGTTCCCATGGACACAATCGTCGCACTCGCAACACCTCTCGGCCGAAGCGGTATCGGAATGATCCGAATCAGCGGACCCGATGCACTGCCGATCGTCCGCAAGCTGACGGACGATCCTACGTTCGATCCCGAACCCCGATATTCAAACCTCAAAAAGCTCTACTCCGGCGGCACAGAGATCGAGGAGGCGCTGGTTGTCTATTTCAAGGCCCCCTCGTCGTATACCGCCGAGGACGTCATCGAGATCAGCTGCCACGGATCACCGGTCTTGCTGCGACAGGTGATCGATATTTGCCTAAAAAATGGAGCGAGGCTGGCAGACGCGGGCGAGTTCACCTTGCGGGCGCTTTCGAACGGCAAACTCGATCTCGCTCAGGCCGAGGCGATCCGGGATCTGATCGACGCAAACAGCGTCGCGATGACGCGTCAGGCGATCCGGCAACTCCGAGGGGAGTTTTCGCACCAACTTAAGCCGTTCAAGGACGAACTCCTCGACGACATCGTCGTGCTCGAATCCGCACTCGAATTCGTCGAAGACGACCTGCCGGAAACGCAATCTGCACTGATCCGTGAACGCCTCGAAAAGCTCGCCGCAAAACTCCGAAAACTCTCGTCGACCTTTTCCGCGGGTAAACTCATTCGCGAGGGGATCCGGGTCGCACTCGTCGGGCGTCCGAATGTCGGAAAATCGAGTCTATTTAACGCTCTTATCGGGCAGGACAGCGCGATCGTAACCGAGATTCCGGGCACCACTCGCGATCAACTAAAGGAAAGTTTCACCATCGAAACAATTCCGGTATCGCTGATCGATACCGCTGGTTTGCGGGAAACGGTCGATACGGTCGAGAGCATCGGTGTCGCACGCTCGAAACGGGCCATGGCAGACGCCGATGTCGTCGTTGTGGTGCTCGATGGATCGGTTGAATTGACGGGTGAAGACATGGAAATACTCGCAGAGTCTTCGGATCTTGAAAGAATAATCGCGATCAACAAGGATGACCTCTTTGATTCGCCGCTCGCCGAGGCCGATCTCGAAGGTGAAACCGTCGTTATCGTTTCGGCAAAGACGGGCCACGGTCTGAAGAAGCTCGAGGAAGCAGTCATTTCCCCGTACCAGAATGAAGTTTCCGAAACGAGCGGGTTTGTCGTTTCCGATGCGCGCCATCACGATCTGCTCGAAAGATGCGCCGACGAGATCGAGGCCTCGATCGAGCTTTTGGATCAGAACATGAGTGAGGAAATCGTTCTCGTCGGGCTCCACAATGCGATCCGGTACCTCGGAGAGATCACCGGGGAGACGACGACCGAGGACATGCTGACGCGTGTCTTTGAAACGTTCTGTATCGGAAAGTGACTCCAACAAAACATCAATAAGCTAATCCGTATAAATCCTGTCGAAGCTCCGATAAATCTGCATATATCATCTATTGAGTTCTTCCCGCCTCTGTTTGACGATCGCCTCGTAGATCCTTTCGGCCCTGAGAGCGGCTTCGCGGACGATCCTGCGTTTGACCTTTGTTCCCT
>JAOTWT010000488.1 GCA_029862725.1 Acidobacteriota bacterium
TCAGGGATCAATTGATTCACCTGTCATATGTCAGCGATCAATTACCGGTTTGAAGTTTCGTCCGATTTCTTAGTCAGAGCGACGACCGCAGACCGCCACAATTTACACCTGACCGCGTAACTCTGACCCTCGTCACAATACTCCTCACTCGTTCGTCAGCACAGAGTCCTCACCGCGTAAGTCTCTTGATGATCTCTACCAGTTTTGATTCTTCGTAGGGTTTTGTGACATATTCCGAGACGCCAAGATCGAAGGCCTTCCGGCGGTGCTTGTCGCTCGCTCTTGATGTGATCATGACGACCGGGATGTCTTTGAAATGGTCCTGCTGCTTGAGCGATGCAAGCAATTCATATCCGTCCATCTCGGGCATTTCGACATCCGTCAGGACAATGTCAGGCAGATTGGCGCCGGCATTTTGAAGCAGGTCGAGGGCTTCCAGACCGTCTTTTGCGACCATTGGTTCCCATTGGTTGTTCTTAACTAAATTCGTATTTACGTGCCTCACGCTCGGGGAGTCGTCGACAATCATCACCCGTAGTTTTTGCTTCACTTTTGGCACTGGCGCCTTCTTGAACTTTCGTTTTGCCGGCTTTTCCTCGTTCAGAAGATGGACAAGGTCGAGTACGGGTACGACTGTTCCGTCGCCAAGGACGGTCGCGCCAAGCAGATCGGGAAGGTCCCTGAGCGGCCTGCCGAGAGGTTTGATAACGACTTCCTCGGGCCGCACTATCCGGTCGACGATCAGCGCGCAAGGTTTCGTGATCGTGTCCAAAAGCAGCAGCGGTACGTCGCGGTCGTCGACCTTCGGCGCTACCGGGAGTCCGAGCAGTTCATTTAGATGCGAGACCGTGTAGCTGACATCGCCCAATCGTATCTTTTTGTCCTTCCGGGCTCTTTCGAGGTTGTTCGGTGCGATTTCGCTGACGTGTTTGACGAGTTTTAGCGGGAAGGCGTATTTGTCGCCGTCGGCGTCGACGAGCAGCGTGCGGGTCACGGCCAGCGCCATCGGGAGGCGAATCGTAAAGGTGGTTCCTTGCTGGAGTTCGGAGCCTACGGATATCGTGCCCTGGCGTCGATTAATATTCGTCTTGACGATATTCATGCCGACGCCGCGCCCGGCGACCTGGCTAATCTTGTCAGCGGTCGTTAGTCCTGGAAGAAACATCAGTGCAAGTGCCTCTTCGTCCGTCATTGAGGACGCTTCTGCTTCGTCGATCATGTTGAGCGAAAGGGCTTTTTGTTTCAACGAGTCGGCGGATATTCCGCGTCCGTCATCACTTACCGTCATGATGATATGGGTTCCCTCGCTAAAGACCGTCAAAGAAATTTTACCTTTTTCTTCTTTTCCAAGCAGACGCCTGGTTTCGGGGGGTTCGATGCCGTGAGCGACCGCGTTTCTGAGAAGGTGCAGCAGCGGTTCGACAAGCGAATCGAGGATTTGAGTGTCCACATCGAGATTCTCACCTGCGATGTTTAGCTCGACCCGCTTTTCCTCTTCTTCGGCCGTTACGCGAACGGTTCTTTGAAGACGCGCGGAAAGCGTGCCAAAAGAGACCATCCGGAGGCTTAAGAGCTTGTCCTGGAGTTCGTCGATGAGGCGTTTCTGACTGTCGAACAGAAGTTCCAGAAAACTGTGAACGGTGTCGAGTTCCGAATTGATAGCGAAAGTGTCGCTGGTAGTTTCAAGCAATTCGCGGGTGGTTTCGTGAAACCCCGTATAGCGGTCGAACTCAAGTGTATCGAATTCAAGGCTGCCAATCGTGGGAACATTTCCGTCAAAGATATTTATCGCTGGAACAGTCTGCGGAGCGCCTTTGTAAAATGGTCCCGAACCGGGCATTCCAGCGTCGAAATCGGTTTCCAGCCTGCCGGTCGAACGTTGCAGACGGCGGGTGCTGAGTTGAAGTTCGTCGATCTGCTGTTCGAGTTCGGTAAGCCTTTGCTCGAAGACCGACCGGCTGAACACGAGTTCGCCGACAAGCCCGACAAGGTCGTCCAGTTTCTCCAATGAAACCCTGATCACTGAACGTGTGCTCGCGGGCGCGGGCTGAGCCTGTTTCTGTTCGTTTTCCGGGACCGGGACCGCCTCGACAACCGGCGCGGCCTTGGTTTCTTTTTCGGCCTCCGCGGTTTCGGATCCGGATGCCTTGAGGTTTGCAAACATCTCGTCACAGCGTTTCATTGTCCTGACGATCTGTTCTTCATATTCCGGGAGGTTTTCGTTTTGTATCAAGGCCGAAATACAGTCGGTTGCCGCGAGTAGGAGCTGGAAAATATCCTCGTTGCTGTCGATCTTGTTTTCCGAAATAAAGTCGAGAAGGTCTTCCACCTTGTGCGCCAGTTTTGAAAGCCGCGACATTCCGACTATGCCGGCGGAGCCCTTCAGGGTATGCGAGCTGCGACGGATCTCGAGAAGCGCCTCTCGATCGTTTGCATTATTTTCGAGAAGTTCGAGGTTCTCGTTTATGTTCCGTAGGTGATCTTCGGCCTCAAGCGCGAAGATCTCAATCATTTCCTCATCGATATCAAAATCTTCAAACCCGTCGTCGTCGGCTTTTTCCTCTTCGGTATTCACGAAGAGTTCATCTTTCTTGATTTCACCGCTCTGAAGGCTCTCGAATGATTCCTCGATCAGTGTGTCGGCCTCTTCCTCAAAATCGACGGAAGCCAGACGGAGGTTGGCGATGATCGCCTCGAGCTTGACGATCATGTCCAATAGCTCGTTTTCCTCGGCCTCGGAGATGTGGCAGTCTTCCTTATCGAAGGCCTCAAGGCATTGTTCGAGGTCGGCCGCAGTCTCGCTGATCTCCTTCATCCCGATCAGGGAGGCGGCGCCTTTGATCGTGTTTA
>JAOTWT010000148.1 GCA_029862725.1 Acidobacteriota bacterium
ACCAAAATAGATATAATGCGGACCCGTCTTTTCATTAGCCAACACTTCCCTCAAGCTTCATACCCAGGAGTTTCCGCGCTTCGACCGCGTATTCCATAGGCAATTCCTTGAACACTTCTTTACAAAATCCGTTGATAATCAGCGATATCGAATCCTCTTCCGAAAGCCCGCGCTGGCGAAGATAAAACAACTGGTCCTCGCTGATTTTCGACGTCGTCGCCTCGTGCTCGACACGCGCCGAGCTGTTGTTAACCTCGATATAAGGAAACGTGTTCGCCTCGCATTTGTCGCCGATAAGCATCGAGTCGCACTGGGTGTAATTCCGCGCGCCTTCCGCTTTCGGCATCACCTTGACGAGACCGCGATAGCTGTTGTTCGATCCGCCGGCCGATATTCCTTTCGAGATAATCGTCGAACTCGTGTTCTTTCCGAGATGGATCATCTTCGTGCCGGTGTCGGCAATCTGTTTGTTATTTGTCAGCGCCACCGAATAGAACTCGCCGATGGAGTTATCACCCTGGAGAATCACCGACGGGTATTTCCACGTGATCGCCGAACCGGTCTCGACCTGTGTCCAGGAGATCTTCGAATTCTTGCCGCGACAGGCGCCGCGCTTTGTTACAAAATTGTAAATGCCGCCCTTCCCGTTTTCGTCGCCGGCATACCAGTTCTGCACGGTCGAGTACTTGATTTCGGCGTCATCAAGTGCGATGAGTTCGACAACTGCCGCGTGCAGTTGGTTCGTATCAAACTGGGGCGCGGTACAGCCCTCGTTGTACGCTACATACCCGCCTTCTTCGGCGATGATCAGCGTCCTTTCGAACTGACCGGATTCCTGTGTATTGATACGAAAATAGGTCGAAAGCTCCATCGGGCATCGCACTCCCTTCGGTATAAAGACAAACGAGCCGTCTGAAAAGACCGCCGAGTTGAGCGCGGCATAAAAGTTGTCGCCGGTCGGCACGACCGAGCCGAGATATTGCTTGACGAGTTCCGGGTATTCGACAACCGCCTCGCTAAACGGGCAGAAGATGACCCCGGCTTCCTTTAGCTTTTTCTTGAATGTGGTTGCCACGGAAACCGAGTCAAAAACGGCGTCCACTGCAACATTAGCGAGCATTTTCTGCTCGGAAAGCGGTATCCCAAGCTTTTCAAATGTGTCCAGCAGTTCGGGGTCGACCTCATCCAGCGATTTCTTCTTTTCCTTTTGCTTCGGCGCCGCGTAATAGGTGATCTCCTGGAAATCGACCGTCGGATACACAAAATTTGCCCAGTGAGACGGTTCCTCCATCTTTTGCCAGTGACGAAACGCCTTCAACCGGAACTCGAGCATCCACTCCGGCTCGTTCTTCTTGGCGGAAATCAAACGCACCGTTTCTTCGGAAAGCCCCTTCGGGATGGTCTCAGTCTCGATGTCGGTAACAAAACCGTATTTATATTCCTGTTCTATTAATTCTGAAGCTGTACTCATAATTCATTAATCATTTATCAATTATCATTTATCAGATTTCATCAATCGCCACCTTTTGGTCAATTGTCGAACATCCTGCTCACTTACCCATATCGATTTCAAATTCATCGTCAAATACTCCAGTGCTGATATGTGATCCCTGAAAAATGACAAATGAAAAGATCCCTCATAAGTGATAAATGACTAAGAGAGCTCTACGGTCCCCTGCAGTCCCTGAATTTTATGAAACCTCTCATCGACCTTCTTTTCGGTACCGACAAGCTGAGCGAGGGAAATATTCGAGAGCGCGTTCTCGACGATCTCGTGGAGTCCGACGATTACCGCCCTGATTCCGCAATCGCCCGTATGCACGCATGAATCCTCGACACCGGTGTAGCTATCGCAATGACCGCCGATCTCATCCTTGTCGAGAACCCTTATGACCTCGCTGAGATAGATTTCTTTCGCGGGCCGGTCAAGCGAATATCCGCCCTTTGCACCGCGTGCCGATTTTACAAATCCCGCGTTGTTCAGGGTCCACATGAGTTTTCCCGCATTCGCCGTCGAGATCCCCTCGCGCTCGGCGATCTGCGGCAACGTCAGAGCCTCGCCGTCGGCCAGCGCGGCCAACTGAACGAGACATCTCAATCCATATTCTTCCTGTGCCGAAATCTTCATCTTTGTTCCCCGAAAACGCCTATATTTTCAAGCTGTTATAAGAAGATTCTCAAATCATTACTTTTTTGTCAAGATTAGAAAAGTGAAGTGCGGGGTCTGTGATGAGCAGGCTCCGAACGGCGATCGAAATCGCAGCTTCTTTTCCGCCAATTAGGTTCGCCCCGATTGCAATATTATACTGTGCATGACCTGAAATCGGGTGGTCGGAATGAAAATTGATCGCAGAAAATTTTGTGTGGGGACGTTCGCGGCGGGGATTTCGGCATTGATGATGCCAAGTGGAAGCGGTCAGATCGTACCCTTTGCGCATTCAAAAAAAGAAATTCGCCCGGTCGGATACGGCACCCTCATACCAACGGCATCGAACAACACCGGCGAGCAATTGATCGAGCTTCCGGCTGGTTTTCAATACAACGTGTTTGGTCAAACGGGCAGTGTGATGTCGGATGGAAAACCAACGCCGTCAAGGCACGACGGGATGGCGGCATTCGAAGATTCGAAGGGAATGATTCGCCTCGTCAGGAATCACGAGATCGGCTTTACCGGTCCCGGTACGGCACTCGATGTCCCAACGGCTTTTGATCCGACCACCGGCGGCGGCACCACGACTTTGGTGATCGACCCGGTGTCGCGTTTGCCCGTTCAGGATTTCCTGAGCCTAAGCGGTACGCACAGAAACTGCGCGGGAGGCGCAACTCCCTGGGGCACATGGCTTTCCTGCGAAGAGACGACCGCCGGTGCGGCGTCGGGTTTTGCAAAGGAGCACGGTTATGTGTTTGAAGTTTCATCCGCGGCAGATGGACCCGTTCTGTCCGCCGCGATCAAGGAAATGGGTCGTTTTTACCACGAGGCGGCGGCGGTCGAGCCGAGAACGAGCTTTGTCTATCTCACGGAAGACCGAAATCCCTGCGGCCTGTATCGATTTAAGCCGCACCAGTGGGGCAATCTGCATGGCGGCGGGACCCTCCAGATGCTTGCGATCAGCGGATCCAGGAACTTCGACACTCGAACCAACCAAAGGGTTGGCAAAACGCTTCCGGCGAAATGGGTCAAAATACCGGATCCCGATCCGGGCAATGCTGAATCCGATCCACTGGCGGTCTACGAGCAGGGTGCGGCGCTTGGCGGCGCGACGTTTGCACGGCTCGAGGGCTGTTGCTACCGCTTCCGCAAGATAATCTTTACATCTACGAACGGTGGAGACTCGGGACTCGGACAGGTCTGGGAATACCGCCCGACCAGTTTTCACCAGGGGCGGCTCCGGCTCTTATACGAGTCGGGCGAGATAAACGAACTCGATTTTCCCGACAACGTCGCGACAAACCGGCGAGGGGGATTGATTCTGTGTGAAGATGGTACCGGCGAGATTTATCTGAGAGGACTCGAAAGAAACGGGCAGGTGTTTGACTTTGCCAAGAATATCGCACCCGGTTTTGAAACGATGGAATTTGCGGGCGCGACCTTCAGCCCCGATGGTCAAACCCTTTTTGTAAATATCCAAACACCCGGTCTTACCCTCGCGATCTGGGGCGACTGGCAGTCCGGCGGACTTTAGATTTTATTCGAAGACCGGGCAGGCAGCACGCTGTCACCTTCCGTTATCCGTTACTAAACTTGATCATTGTTGCCGCGGGAAGCAGGTTTATCAGAGCATGCACCAGAACGCTTGCAAAGAGGTTTCGTTTGCTGCGCTCGAATACCGTCCCTAGTATCAGACCGCCAACGATCCCCTGCCCGAGTGACGCCGCCAGTGCAGCGCCGAAGTTACCATAAGAGGGCCAACGCGGATTCAGATAGGCATAGGGAAGATGATACAAACCAAAAAGAACTGAAGTTATGACTACTGCAAATATCCTGTTTTTGAAGAGGTCACCCAAACGGGTCTGAATTACACCACGGAAGAAGAACTCTTCGGTGAATGCTGCGGTAAATATGAGAAGGATGAAGGCCAAAGGCAGTAAATAAAAGGCCTTTCCGGACAGAATCAAATCCCAAAGTGCCGGAGCCTTATTCGAGGCCGCCAATTGGAGGGCACTCAAACCGAGACCTATTAAAAGTGCCCAGATCAGTCCTGTTCTCCAATTGTTCTTTTCAATACCGACTGCCGCGAGCGAATCGCCCAGGGGGCTTTGCTGACCGCGGCGAATTAGATAAATGATCAGGAAGGGAACAGCTACGAGCGTGAGCCAGTGTACGAATTCCGATTCCAGGCTCCAGAATAGGTAGCCCAGGTAGAGAAGGAAATAGAGCAGAAAAATGGTTGCTTCCCAGCCGTAGACCCACGATTTCTTGTCCCATTCCATCAATTGATTCTACGAAAAAAGAGGGAAGCGGGTTCGGTCTGCCACGGCGGCGCTCTGAATTCATGGAAATAGCTTGAATCAATCGACTCGCTTCATTTTAAAGACCTCTTCTTTGTAGGTCTTGTCTTTCTGACGCAAGGCCAGATAGATGTTGAGAGAGTTCTCCCCGGCGTTTTCAAATGTGAGCCCGCGAAAATAGTAGCGGTTTCCCTCTTTCTTCACGAAACGAAAATCTACGGTCTTTTCCTTTTCTTCCCAGCCCGTCATATCGGGATTGAAGTGTTTTAGTCTGAGAAACAGCTCGCCATCCACCACCTGAAAAATCAGGAACTCATAAAATACCGCCTGATTCTCCTTCTCAAGGACATACATGCCCATCATCAAACCGCCATCTGTCTTTGTCCAGGTCTCCCTGACGTCTCCGCCAAAAGCCTGACCCGCCCAACTGCCGGCCATCCACTCCATATCGGACACCGTTGCTTCAGCACCCTTTGTTTCTTTGTCGATTCGAATCGTGTTTTCGGTCAGTTTTGTCTGGCCGAAAGTAAACGAGGAAACAGTGAGAATCAGTGTTATCAGGAATAATTTTTGCATAGTCTATAGCTCCAGGTTTTGTTTCTCATCATGTAAACGAACGGAGATCCGGATTTTGGACGGCGAATTTGGCTTCGTCGTGGTGATTATACAGTGGAAGTGAAGATTGGCAACGGATAGACGCGGATTGACAAAAGAATAGCGCGAATCGAAACCGATCCGTTGAAAGTGAGCGGCTAAAGACCTTGATCCAAATGGGGTAATTAGCCACCCAATTATCTAATTCAACGTTGAACCAGAGGCCGTCTGAATGCCTCCGGCAAAACAAAAGTCAACGACCCCCCAGTCGGTCTACCCGGCAGGTGAATAAGTTTGATAGCTGGCCCAGGTATAGAAAAAGATGGTTTTGCCCTGCACCGCCTCCTTTTCAAGTCGCGTCGCCGTGTCTCCCTGTCTCCGCGTCCCCAATTCTCAGGGTCACCGGGCCCCATTACCCCGCGATTCCGTCTCTCCGCATCCTCTGCCTCCATGCTTCACCGGCAAAAAACCGATAATTGATCGTTTAACGGTTATGATTCTTCATGCGCCTCTTCTGGGAGGGCTGCCCAGTTCGGTCCCCGTTTCGGATACAAACCGTATCAGTCTCGAAGCTTCTTCCTGCGAGATCCGGCGCTTGCCATCGGGCGCGTCGATCTCGATCTGATGAAGTCTGGTTTCGATTTTGCTTGCGTTGGACATAAGATCGACATCACGCTGAGCATAATCATTCGTGCCGGGTTCCGTTTTGCTTTCGACAAGGCGGTGCTCGAGTTTTTTCCTGAAGTATTCGTTTAGGGCGTCCATCGCACTCTTCGGCAGCTCGATCGATTTCGCTTCGGTATTTTCCGAAGCTGAATATTCGAGCACCAATTGCCCGAGAGTGGCCTTTTCAATGGACCCCTTAAGATCATCGGTTTTTTCGAATTTCGCGGGTTCCTTCGATATCACCTTCCCCTGGAGCGGTCCGTTGTAGCCCTCGGGTATCGACCCTACATTCTCGGGTTCACCCGTTTTGACGACTTCCGGCTCCTCCGGTCCGGTCGTTGCGTTTTCTGCATTTGAGGTCCCGGCCGCGTCGCCGCAGCCGGAACCGATTATTACCAAAGCGATCAAAAGAGATGCGCCGAGGCCCGGAACCAATTTGAATCCTGTTCTTAAGTATTTGTTGAGAGTCATCTTTTTCCCCTTTTCTTAGTGGTCTCTATTGAAGTCAGTCGGATAAGAATAATTGAAAATCCTGCTCGCCCTTTTTGGGAATACCCTTTCGAAGTGTGTGCGTGCCTTTTCATTTGCGGTAGTCCTGACCATAGCTCCCATGTTCGCGGCCAGGTTCGAATATGGCGCGGTAGAGACAGCCCTTTCAAGGGCAATACCCTCAGGATGCACCGCTGTCGGCGTGACCATAGTATTCAAACGGGTCACGAGGGAAAGCTGGATCTTATCGTTGGCGTCACGCAGGCCCCGTAGGATAGAGTCTTTCGAGGCATAAGTAGCTGTCGAAGTTGCGCTCACGCTGACCCCACCGTTCGTCGAAGCCCCGGTCGAACCCGCACTTGCGCCGGCTTCAATTCCAACCGTAAAAGAGATCGAGACCGAGGTTTCCGGGAAGTCATTGACATTTTGCACGGCCCCCATCGCGATGACGATATTTGAAGCCATACTCGAGGTTGCTTCGTTCAGCAGTGCTTCTACTTCATCGGAAAGCCGCACCATTGTATCCGGGTCGCTTACTTTGTAGACATACCATGCATTCTTGACCTTTACAGCGTCATTTCCATCTACAGCAGCGACGGGAGCCGGGCGCGGGGCGGCGGAGTTTCGCTCCTGCATATCGACAAACATCGCGTTAATCCTCCATGCGAGCGGTCCGCCACGGTCACCCATATCGTCAAATTTGTTTACACCGACCGTTTCCGAGTTCGTGCAGAACTGTCCGCAGGCGCCGGTCGATTGAGAAATCAATCCAAGCGGATCGACAAACTTGTAAGGGCTGTTTAGAACGTAGGAGTACCGGTTAAATGTCTGCGGGTTTCGCAGGTTAGCCGATGCGTTGAGCGGGTCGACGGAAGTGTATCGACCCATCGCAGAGTCGTAATAGCGCATCTGCGCGAAATCGAGTCCCGAT
>JAOTWT010000241.1 GCA_029862725.1 Acidobacteriota bacterium
CCCGTAAATTGATTCCGCAGATCCTGCGGCGAGCCGTAGCCATGAGAGGCCTCTCTTCCGCTCACATTTCCAATTTTATCGCTCAGCGATTCCCCAAATGCCATGAAATCGTTCCTCGATACGACGGTGCCTGCGCCGTCGGTAACAACCCGGGTGCTGCCCAAGCTGTCGCGGGTCAAATATCTGATTTTTGGCGATTCCGGGAGCTTGTCGGAGTATTCAGCAATCAGTTTTCCAAACGCATTATACACAAAAACCGTTTCGATGCCGTCTGATCTTTTTCGAACACGGCGGCCTTCGCCGTCATACTCGTATTTCGCATCCGGTGTCGTTGTCGAATTGTTTCCCCTAAAAAAGGAGGCGAGCTGGTTTTCGCCGTTGTAGACGAATCGTTTGTTGTCGGCATCCCGGGTAAGATTGCCCGCCCCATCAAATACATAATCCGGGATTCGGTCGCCGTCTTGTTCCTCTATAAGACGGTTTGTGGAAGGATCAAACGAAGGATTGGATGTTTTATCGAACTGAGAAATCGTCGTCGTCAATTCCTCTTCGTATATACGATTGCCATACCTGTCGTAAGCGAATGACTCCAGCCAATTCAAGTTCGAACCAACTGATTCGGAGACAAGCCTGACGCGATTAAGGGCGTCGTATTCATAATTTTGCGCAATATCCTGCGCCAAACCGTCAAAGGCAATCGTTTGTGATCGCAACGAACCGTTGTTCGCGCTGCCGCCATAGCCATATTTTAGCTGCAACAGGCTATTTTCATCCTCGGAATAACCCAGGTTGATTTCGCTTATCTGGTCGCGACTGTTAAAGCCCGCGCTCTGCCACCTGCCGTTACCGAGCCTCACTTTCTCAACTTCCCCGGATGGCGTGTATTCAAAATTGTTCATATACAATTTTGCCCCGTTGATACCGGACTTTGTGCCGCTAACATTACCGAGCTCTCCATCCTCATCAAAACCATATTCCATTCTTCGCCCGGACGGATAAACCTCCGCTACGAGCTTACCCCCCAGATCATATTCATAGGCGGTCCGGTAGATTTTGCCTCCCGTCGACTGCTCGTGTGCGCGCACCCGCCCCAATTCATCGAAAGTGAGGAACAGTGTGTCGGAAACCGAGTTCATTGCCCGTGTCAGCTTCCCTTTCGCGCGGTCTGGATTACCCGGCACTCCTTTTCCATCGTAGTAGAAAATGGCCGGCGGCGTACCATCCGAGAAATTCCGGCGCACCGGCCTGTTGAGCGCGTCGTATTCAACCTCGAGAGTCACATTCCTCGGGTCGGTTGACCTTACGACATTGGAATTGAGGTCGTGCTCAAACCCTTGTGCCCAGACGCTGTTCCCCGATACAGGGTCGACGGCGTCCAATTCAGGATTGACATCCTGTTCCGGCTGTTTGGAGAATTTGAGCCGCCCCAATGAATCGAACATGAAATATCGATGCTGATCTCCCTGAACAGTCTCACGTATGCGCCCGTTGGCATCGAACAGATATTCTGTAATCAGATTCTCGCCTTCCGGATCCTCGACAACCCGAAACATCCTGCCAATCGCATCCGTTACACCGGTACGTTTTCTGCCGGCTTGATCCGTGATTGTCTTTGTCGTTCCCTTCCTGTCGGATACCAGGATTCCATGATCGATTGAGACCTTCGATCCATCGGGTCCTGTAACGCGAATGACGCGCCCCGCATCGTCATATTCGTTGGTCGTCCAGCGTGGAAGCCCGCCATCCCGGTAAGGGGCACTCGCACGAAGCACCCTTCCTTCCGCATCGTATTCCTTGTCGACGAGTATGTTCCCACCGGAATTACCTAACTCGGATCGGATTAGTCGGCCCAGACCGTCAAAGTAATTTGTAGTACTCGCCCAGTTATTCTGGTCAATCTGCTTCCTGCTCATGATCCAAAAATTACCCGGCTCGTCGTTATAGAGCGTTTCCGCGTCAGGGCCTACTTTCGCATTTCCAAGATATTGGCCGCGCCGTTTCAATCTCAACGTTCCAGCTTCGTATTCGAAGCGGTTTACGATGCCGTTTGGCCCTGTTGTTGAAATAGGAAGCCCGGACGAAGGATCGACAACCGATTCGCTCACAAAGGACTCATTCGCTCCGTGGCTCCCGTCTGCATCCGGTACGGGTCCTTCCGTCTTAACCACGAACGCACTGAAAACGGGATCGTAAAATAGCCTGCTTTCATTGCCGAGAGGGTCGACTTGCGCGACTTTGTTTCCATAATCGTCATACACACTTTTGACCGACGCATAGGAGTTTTCCTCGGATGGCGATCCAAGCGAACTGTCCCATTTTCGGATTTCGGTTTGGTTTCCGCGGACAGGTGCAGAAGCACCCGGTTGGTCGTATACCGTAATTGATCTCGTTACAAGGCGGCCGGCGTTATCGAATCTTTCCTTAACAGTCCTTAGATCGATCAAGTTCCGGTCGCGATACAATTGCCGGGCCTGACTCGATATTTCTGGGTCGTAGATAAGATATGTAACTTTTCCGTACCTTATGAGGTTGGTCGTCGAAGGAAACTCGGGATTTGGCGGTAACGGATCAGGCTCCGCGCCGAACGCGGGCACCGTAACCGCGTTGTTGGCGGCCTCATATCCATAGGTAAAGGTCCCGTTCTGCAAAACGGGGGTTTGATCTTCATCCAGTTCCGATTCGAACGCGTATGTGAATCCTTGCTTTGTTTTGAGGCCATCACCGTTTCGCGGATCATAAACATATCGCTCGGAAAGCACCAACCTTGGATTGCGCTCGGCCCTTTGTTCGGCATTTGGCGCATTCGGGATGCGACGTGAAGATTTCGTCCAGTAGTTCAGGTCACGCCTGACCAGCTTGTTGTTCTTGTCAAAGACCCTGTTCTCATATTCCATTCCGGATAACGCTTTTTCAAATCCGAAAGTCCCGAAGTTGGGCGAAGGATATTGATCATCACTCCTGTATAGAAATCTTTCTGTTCGAATATTCTGGGGGTTTACCGTAGTGACCCTGTAACCGGACGGCTCCATAACTGCGGCGTCGTACGTCCAAACGTAGGGATCCCGACTCCCCGGAGCGACAAAAGCTTTTCTGACCCTAACCCCGAAATTGGTCTTTGTCGCAACCTCTCCGGGATCGGATTTTGATAACGTAGGGACGACCCCGTATTGATAATGCTCTTCGCCTCCGGTCGGGTAAACCACCCTCTCGATCCTTCCCAAATTGTCGTATTTGAACTCGTAAGCTGCGCCGGTCGGTAACTCGATTTTGGTCAGCACAACCGGGTTAAAGAGACCCTCGCCCTGATCGTGGACCCAGGCTTCCCACTCGGATCCGAATAGGTATGTGCCCGGTTGCCTAACGGGATCGTAGGGGCTTGGCGATGCGCGGTCGGCTTTGTACTTGATCTGATACGCCGGATCCGAAATGTCCGTCATCGCGCTTTCCGATTGAGTACCGCCATTTAGACGTTTCCAGTGAAATTTGTAGGTCACGGGCGCTCCGTTTATACCGGGAAGATTAAATTCTTGCGGACTGGAATTGGAGGTCGGTGCGGCCGGGGGCTCAAAGAGAAACGGCGAACCAAAAACGCGCCCAATCGTGTCCGTCAGGGTGCGGGCGGTTGCGTCGTATGTGATCGAATTCCCATTCGAATCGGTATAGCTGACGGCTTTGCGAACAAACGGACTTCTCGGTCCCGAAAGCAATTGCCTGGACGTGCTAAACAGATAGAATGAGCCGTCGGGAAGCAGCAGTTTGAAAGTGCCGCTCGCTGAATCTTCAATATACTTGGTGTTCGAGCTATCAGATGCCTTGAATGTTCCGTTGAAATCGAACGGGGCGGGATTTGTCGGTGAGTAAATGAAGACCTCGTCGCCGGCGCGCAAATCATGTGACACGCCGCCTGGAAGATGCGCAGTAATGCGCTTTACATAGGCGTTGCGAAGGGTCCCTCCAGAATCCGATGTGCTTGTCTGACATTCGTCCGAAATTGCGAATCCCTTCTCGCTATAGAGGTTTTCCGCACCTGTGTATTCGATATAGGGCACTTCGAGACTCGAGGTCCAGCCGGCTGCCGAGCGTTCGGAGTATTTCAATGTATTTATCGAAATGCAGGACTCCGGGTTGTTGACACGTGACTGCATCGTTATGTACTCGGTTCGCCAGACTTTAGAGGAGTAGTTAATCGAAATTGGCACATCGATTCCTCTGCCGGGATAGTTTCCGAGCGGTATATTTAGTTCAAGTCCTAGTGTGGTCGGATTGACGCCTCCACCTCCACGCAGAACGGTATCGGCATTACCATCCGTGTGCTGCTGTCCAAGCACAGGTAGATGCACAGACACCATCAGAAGTAAGAATGCGAGTAAAACTGAATTCGAGAGAGAGTGTAATTTTGAACCGGACATTGAAAGTCCGTGTGTAGCGGCTGACCTGAAAATTGTGAAGATTTGCATTTTTTGTTCCCCTGTTTTTCGCCTGAAGTGAGCAGGCGTTTCGAAGTGAGCGGACCAAGGTCCCGCTCTCCAAATAGTTCAGTAAGACGATTATCTGCGGTAGAGAGCGGGAAGCGGTATATCTCCAGCGCCGCCCCACAATGCGGTTCGCATTTCCCCGTTTGAGGACTGGCTGATGAACCACCGGCCCTCTGAAGGTCTCCACACTGCGATATCCACTTTCCCGTCACCGTCGTAATCGTTTTGAACAGCGACATCCCCTGCGGCCTGAAATGATGATTCCGTAAAGCTGCCGCTGGCGCTTCTCAACACTTTCCATTGCGTGCCGTTACGTACCGCGAAGTCGTCCCGCCCGTCCCCGTCGTAATCAGCGGGAACCGCTTCGCCCGACGTTCCCATGTTCGTGAATTGAATCTCCCCGTCCGAGCTGTTGAGCGAGTAAAACACTCCGTTTTCAGAGCGCCACACTGCTATATCTGCTTTGCCATCTCCGTCAAAGTCCTTCGGGCTCGGTGAGTCGTTCAATGACCCGAGCGGCAATTGCGTAATCCCCTGATCGGACGACCGGCGTACAAACCAATGGCCGTTGGCCGGCCGAAATACTGCGATATCCGTTTTACCGTCGCCGTCGAAATCCGCCTGCGCCGGGACGTCGCCGTCCCCGCCAAACGAGATCACCGATGTAGACGAGTCGCCTGAGGCGCTATTGATCAGATACCAAAGTCCTTCCTGCGGTCGAAAAACACAGAAGTCGGTCTTCCCGTCACCGTCGTAATCACCGATCGCGGGAATATCGCCCGACATACCCCATGAAACCGTCACCTGCCTTGTGCCGGTACCTCCCATCGTCCACCATTGGCCGGTCGATGGCCGCCAGATCGCAAGATCGGCAGTTGGTGCGGACGTCGCGCCGGCGTCCTCGACAGCAAACATTCCCGACTCCGTGTACAGGTATTCTCTGGACATCGAAAGTTCTTTGCGGTCCCCATTGCTGGTCCCGGCGAAGGGATT
>JAOTWT010000115.1 GCA_029862725.1 Acidobacteriota bacterium
CTCGCGGAGCATACCCAGCGTACAGCAGGCTTCGAGGCCCAAATTCCTAACTCCTTTCACCATTTCAACAACCCGCTCCAACTGTTCGCCATCGGGCACATCGCGCCACGCCGCGCCCATACAAAAACGTGTTGCACCCGAAGCTTTTGCATTTCGTGCGGCGTCAAGGGTCTTTTCAACGCTCAGGAGTTGTTCGCGTTCGACGCCCGTTTGATAATGCGCCGATTGCGGGCAATAACCGCAATCTTCGGGACATCCGCCGGTCTTGATGCTCAGCAGATGACAACCCTGAATGCGGTCATTTTGGTGAAACGCACGATGCGTTTCCTGTGCACGGAACACCAGTTCGGGAAACGGGAGTCCATAGATCTCTTCAATCTCTTCCAACTTCCAATCGTGCCTGGTTGAGTCATTTGTCATATATCAATTACCAACATTTCGGTTTCAAGTTTCAGGTTCCAGATTTCAAGTTCCAGGTTTCAAGTTTCAAGTTCTTCCTAGGTTAACCCATCCGTTTTCAGTCCTTAGTCTCCGGGTTGTCCACTAAGCCATTAGTTCCTTTGCCGCGGCGATTGCCTCGTCCAAAGTTTTGATTTTGCCGTCGGTCTGCAGCTCATAAACAGCGTCAAGGATTCGTCCAAAATCTTTTGACGGCTCGAGTCCGAGTTCGATCAGGTGGCGGCCCTTAAGAATGGGCTCGGGCGGCTTTATCTCGACTTCAAGCTCGCGCACACGCCGCAGGAACCACTCCTGCGGTTCCGAATCGAACCACTTCTCTCTGGGTATCCACTCAGCATTTCGCCCGAGGCTGTCGGCCTTTGCGACTCTGTAGAGAAGATCCGGCTCGACCTTACGTGCGAGACGCCTGAAGGCCCCGTCGCCGATCTCATCACGGGCCTTGTAAAACATACCCGGTTTAAGATGGTCACGGACCAGGGCGACGACTTGCCTGCGTACATCATACCCGTCAAGGGTGTGAAGATTGAGCCTATCCAAAAAAGACAAGGTCGGCGCGATGCCCGCTTCATCGTGTCCAAGAGACCGTATCCGGCCGTCGACAAAGTCGGTTGTCGCCGGCTTCCCGAAGTCGTGGCAGAGAGCTCCGAGCATTACGGTAACCCGCTTGGCGTAGGGCAGATCATCGATCAGCCTTCGCGCCTCGTCGACGACGAGAAGCGTATGCACGTCGACATCGCCTTCGGGATGCCATTCTTCCTCTTGGGCGACACCGATCATCTCGGTCATTTCAGGAAACAGCCTGTCGGCGATACCGAGGTCATAAATCCATTTGAGCCCGATCGAAGGCTTTTTGGACTCGAGAAGCAGTTTTTCAATCTCGCCCCAGATTCGTTCCGAGGGAAGATCGGAGAGATCGATCCCTTTGCACACCTCGACCGTCCCGTGTTCGATGTCAAATTCAAGCGTCGCGGCAAAACGGGCGGCGCGCAGCACACGCAGGCTGTCCTCACCGAATGTCGACTTCGAAACCATCCGCAGGACTTTCTTTTCGATATCCGGCCTTCCATTGTAGGGATCAACGATTTCGCCGGTAAGAATGTCTTTGAGAATCGAATTGACTGTAAAATCGCGTCTTTTTGATGCTTCGGCAAAAGACATCCCGGGGTCGCCCTCAACGATAAAACCCTTGTGCCCGCGGGCCACCTTCCGTTCCCTTCGAGGGATCGACAGATCGACATCGTTATCCAACTTGTAAACCGTAAATGCTTCACCCACAGCATTTACGGACCCAAATCTTTCCACCAGCGGCTTCAGGCCAGCCGGTTCAATTCCGTAGACTTCAATGTCCCAGTCCTTTGAAGGGACTCCCATCAGTTCGTCGCGAACGCATCCGCCAACGAGCATCGCCCGTCCGCCGCTGTCTCGGACGGCTCGTGCGACGTTTAGCACTTTATCCGGATAGGAGTCCATTGAACACACGTCCCTAGTCCCAGTGGATCGCTTTCTTCTTTCAGTCTTAGAAAAGCTTCAATTTACGAGTACTTCGTGCGGAGTTGGTCCAAAGGTATCCTCGTACGGTTCAACTGACAGCGATCTCGTGTCAGTATCACATTAATCCGCCGCAAAGCTGGTCCGGTCTCCCAAGAACTCAGCCAGGCGATCGGCGGCGACGCGCTTCTGTTCCCAGGTGTCCCGGTCGCGAACTGTCACTGTCTGATCATCCAGCGATTCAAAGTCGACCGTAATACATGCCGGAGTTCCGATTTCGTCCTGACGGGCATAGAGCTTTCCGATGCTGCCGGTATCGTCGTAAACGGCCCTCAGCGAGCGCGAAAGATCTCTCTTGATTTTCATTGCCAGTGAGACTATCTCGTCTTTATTCTTTTTTAACGGCAAGATTGCGACATTGATCGGTGCGAGCTCAGGTTTGAGCTCAAGTACGACGCGTTTGTCACCCCGCTCGCCCTCTCGTTCGGTGTAGGCATCCATCAGGACGGCCAGAAGCGTTCGATTTACACCGATCGCGGGTTCGACGACATAGGGATAAAAACGCTCGTTCGTATAGGGGTCAAAGTACGATAGATCGTCAGTCGAGTCGGGGTTGATGCGGTTACCTTCTTCGTCTTCTGCTTTCTTGGAATGCGCCTTGGTATCGAAGTCGGTGCGATTGGCGATTCCCATCAATTCATCCCATTGTCTCGATTCCTCATCGCGATCGGGAAAATACCGGTACATGACGTCGACCGTCCGGACCGAATAATGTGCCAACTCTTCTTTCGGGACTTCGTAAAGATCGATATTGGCCCTCGAAATACCAAGCGAGCCCAGCCATTCCAGGTAGTTTTCGACCCATTCATCGACAAAACGCGGTGCGTCTTCAGCCCGGCAGAAGTATTCCATCTCCATCTGTTCGAACTCACGAGTTCTCAAAATAAAGTTGCCGGGTGTGATCTCGTTTCTGAAAGACTTGCCGATCTGGGCGATGCCGAACGGAAGTTTTCGTTTCGACGTCGTCAGGATGTTCGCAAAGTTAATAAAAATCCCCTGAGCGGTTTCGGGCCGCAAATAGGCGAGTGAATAATAATCGTCCTCATCCGCAACGGCTCCGATCCGTGTCGAGAGCATTGTTAGAAACGGGCGCGGTTCGGTAAGATCTTTCTTACCGCAATTCGGACACGCGACGATACCCTTGGCGATCGCATCATCGACGCTCATCGAGCCTTCGAATTCGAGCTTGTCCGCACGATGCCGCGATTTACATTCGCGGCAATCAGTCATCATGTCGTTAAAGGTCTCTTCATGGCCACAGTACTTCCAAACCAAGCGGTTTTGGATGATTGAAGAGTCGATGCCTTCGATATCGTCACGTTCGTGGACCATCCACTTCCACCAGTTTTGCTTGATGTTGTTGGCCAGTTCGACTCCAAGCGGGCCGTAGTCCCAGGCCGAGCCAAGGCCGCCGTAGATATCGGATGCCGGGTATACAAATCCCCTTCTTTTGGAGAGGTTTACGATGGTTTCAATGTTTGGTGCGCTCATAATTCTGTCAACTTCTGATAAAAGGGGATTTTAACATTGACCCTTGACCCTTGACCATAGAGCCATGGGATTTAAGTCGCGAGCCTTGATCCTTAACCGTTCAGCAGGGACCGGCTGCCTGTAGCCGTCGCATTAGGACACGGAAGGGTACCACGCAACGTTTTTTCGTCGCGTCGACGAAGCGATGGAAGCTGAACTGGACCTCCCGCAAAGCTCGGCTCCAAAGGGCTTGAATCGTGAGCCGCATCACCTCGCCCCTCTGCCCCCGTCCCTTGTCCCCCATCCCTCGTCCCTTCTGGATCCTGAACCCTGAATTCTCAAAAAAAAAGAGGCGGTTCAAAAAGAACCGCCTTGAGATCAGAGAATGAATCCATTTTTAATTGGGAACCGGTACTTCCGCACCCGGCGGACACAACCAGAACTGGTACGTAGTCGTCGGTCGCGAACCACCGCGGACGATCTGTATCCGGCTCGGATCCACACCTCGGGTCTTGACGAGATAGTCAAGAGCCCTTCGAGTCAGACGACCGACTTCACCGGCGGTCTGGCTCTTGCGGTCCGTACCCTGGTACATGATGATATAACCGTTCCAGGTCGGGTTATTCTGCAACTCGATCGCAAGGTTATCCATCCTGGCTTTATCGTCGTCAAACGACCTGAACGGAAACTCGTCAAATAAGATACAAACTTTCGGTTGCGGGTCCGGAGGCCTGACAACTTCTGTATCGATCGAGATCCGCTGCCGACAGCTGGCATCATAAACACCGTCGGTCACATCGAGTTCGACCATCAGGGTCCTGTTGCCCAATCCGCTCGTATCGACAGTGATCGCGGGCGTACCGAGACCACTTGTGATCCTCGCGGTTGAGGGTGACACCCTCCAAGCGTAGTTCAAAGCGCTCGCTTCGATCGCTGTCACGGCGGCGACATTTCTCGCGACAAAAGTCACGAGATCACCTTCGGTCACGCTTTCCGGTCCGTCGACCCTCATATCGTAAGGACAAGGACGAGAAGTAGTGTTTTCCACAACATTGAGACAGATGCAGTTCTTTACTTTTTTGACGATATTGATATCGCGGCTGAAACTCTGCCCGTTGGGGCCTTCGATCTCAACACGGTGGATACCCGGGGTTAAATAGAATTCGGCAGCTTCACCGACCCCGCTCATCCCCAAGAGTTGACCGTCAACTCTCACGGGCAGCGCGTTCGGGGTCGTTGTCACCGACAAGATCCCGGTATTCTTTGGCTGCTTCTTCTTTTTCTTTTTGTCACTGCCGGCGGCGAATGCGGCGCTTGCCATACCCAACGAGAGGATGAGGCCAATCACAAACAATAATGTGAATTTTCTGTTGTTTCGCATCAGTCTTTCCTTTTTTCTAGCGAATAAAATAATCAAACTATACAAAGATATAAACCGGAAAGCATAAGCTTGTCTATCCTCTCCGGGTTAGTTCTATTCCTCATCTTCGTCTTCACGCTTACCAAAACGCCTGCGTGCAGCCAGTCCTATTCCGGCAAGACCGGTCCCAAATAACAGGATCGTCATCGGCTCGGGTACCGGCTCCGTCGGAGGAGTCGGCGTCGGAGTCTTAGGCGGCGTCGGTGTAGGAGTCGGCGTCGGCGTCGGTGTCGGCGAATCCATCGGCGTCGGCGTCGGCGTCAACGGAGGAGTCGGCGTCGGCGTCTCGTCATCATCATCTCTCGTGAGAATAATCACGACCGGAATCGCTGCAAGACCCAGCAAGGTCCAATACGGAAAACCGCCCTTATCTTCATCCTGTATGCAATTGCATTCGGAGGCTTCAACGACTTCGAAGGTCGTTTCCGTTATTACACGGTCGTCCTGCTGCGGGGCTTTGTTGCCGCTATTGTCGTTGTCGCCATCTTTCGCCGGGTCGTTGACCGGATCGTTAACCGGATCGTTGGCCAGCCTGATTTTAGTATAGTTCCCCGAATTGGCCCGGCCCGGCTTTGCATCGACCACCTGTGTTACCTGGCTGAATCGCACAGGTGCCGCATTAATCCCGGTACTTGCCACGAAGACTATTGAGAACAGGCTGATTGCCGAAAGGATGGATCTTAGTTTCTTGTTAATCATTTGGTGTTACCTGACTAAAACTCTTTAAGTTTTTAAACTTCCGCAACTCCAGAGACTACATGGGCAATAAGGAATCTCGTGAATTCAGGATTTTTTGGGGGACAATTCGTGAAATATAGCAGAAACATCAACAAATTGCACTCTTTTGTGTTTCGTTTTCACCCGATGGCACTCGGCCCCGTCTAACCCGCTTTGTTGGCATTCAGATAATCGAAAGTATCAATACTCCCTGATTTCCATGAATTTCCAACTTTATTCGCGGTTTTTTTTCGTTCTAAGTGAAAAAAGAGCGAATAATGCCGTAAATCCAGCAAATTTGGTAATTGGCCAAGAAAAAGAGCGCCCAAAAGGCGCCCTTAAAAGACTAAACATAAACTCTCTTCAGTTGCTAATCGGCATTTCCGCCGCTGGCCTGAGCTTTTTCGTCCAGTAGTACGGCTTTTCGGGAAAGTTTTATCTTGTTTCCTTCCTTACCGATACATTTGACCATAACCTGTTGGCCTTCCTTGAGTTCGTCACGGACATCCCGAATCCGTCGCTCGGAAATCTCCGAAATATGGAGGAGCCCGTCGACCCCCGGGAATATCTCGACAAACGCGCCAAAATCGACGATTCGCGATACGGTCCCAAGATACGTCTCTCCGATTTCTGCTTCGGCCGTCAACGCCTTGATGCGTTCGACTGCAGCCTGTGCTGCGTCTCCGTCGGCTGTCGCGATGTTTACCGTACCGTCGTCATCAATATCGATCTTAGCCCCCGTCTCTTCCGTGATCGAACGAATCATCTTGCCTCCCGGACCGATGATATCGCGGATCTTGTCGGGGTGTACCTTCATGGTGATGATTCGGGGAGCGTAAGGGGAGATGTCCTCCCGAGGCTCATCGATTGCCTTTTTCATGACCTCGAGGATGTGTAGCCGCCCTTTTCTTGCCTGCTCGAGCGCTTCGACAAGGATTTGAGCGTTAATTCCCGCAACCTTGATATCCATTTGAAGCGCAGTAATACCCTCTTCGGTACCCGTTACCTTAAAGTCCATGTCACCATAGTGATCTTCGGCACCGGCAATATCCGAAAGAATCGCGTAACGGTTTTCCTCAAGTACGAGACCCATCGCGATGCCGGCTACCGGACGCTTTAGGGGCACCCCGGCATCCATCATTGAAAGTGTCCCGCCGCATACCGACGCCATTGAAGATGACCCGTTCGATTCGGTAATATCTGAAACAATCCGGATCGTGTAAGGAAACTCGCCCTCATCAGGAAGAAGGGGCTCTAGCGCCCGACGTGCGAGATTACCGTGACCGATTTCCCTTCTGCTCGTGCTTCCAAACCGACCGGCCTCGCCAACGGAATATGGCGGAAAATTGTAGTGAAGCATCAGGCTCCTGCGAATCTCACCTGTTTCGAGATCGTCCATGAACTGCTCGTCCTGCTTCGTTCCAAGGGTGGTAGTTGCGATCGCCTGGGTTTCCCCGCGTGTAAACAACGCCGAGCCATGGACTCTCGGCAGCCATCCGACCTCGCACGAAATCGCACGGATTTCGCTGAATTTGCGACCGTCCGGGCGTCTTCGGTTACCCAGTATGTCTTCGCGGAAAATCTGTTCCTTAAGTGCACCAAAAGCCTTGCCCGCCATCGACCGCTTTTCGGGATCATCTTCCGGATATGATTCGACAACCTCTTTTTTTAGCTCGTCAACCGCTCTGTAGCTGTCTAACTTGTCTTTCTCACCGGTTGTATCGAGTGCTGTCCGCATCTTCTCGGTATATTTCTTGGAGATTTCGGCAAAGACCTTTTCATCGACGGTTTCTGGTTCCCCTTTTCTCTTTGTGATTTCGAGCGCTTTAAAGAGTTCCTTCTGCCACAAGCAAAGGCGCTTGATCTCCTTGTGCGCCAACATCATCGCCTCAACCATGATCTTTTCCGAAACCTCGTTGGCCTCAGCCTCCACCATAACCACCGCTTCTTCGGTGCCGGCGACAATCAGGTTGAGGCTCGAATCCCGCCGCTCGTCATAGGTCGGGTTAACAAGATATTTGCCATCGATCAAACCGATTCGGACCCCCGCAATCGGTGTCACAAACGGTATGTCCGACAAATACAGTGCGCACGAAGCGCCGGTAATCGCGATAACATCCGGATCGTTTTCCGCATCGGAAGAAATAACCGTTCCGACAATCTGTGTTTCGTTTCTGTATCCGTCCGGGAACAGAGGTCTGACGGGCCTGTCGATCAACCGGCAGGTAAGGACCTCTTTTTCGTTCGGCCTTCCTTCACGTCTGAAATAGTTGCCGGGGATACGGCCGGCCGAGTAGCTTGATTCCCTGTATTCAACAGTCAACGGGAAAAAGCTTAGGCCTTCCCTTGGTTTTGTATCACTCACTGCGGTCACGAGCAGCATGGTCTCTCCATACTTGATCACGACGGATCCGTCGGCTTGCTTGGCA
>JAOTWT010000318.1 GCA_029862725.1 Acidobacteriota bacterium
AACCTTGCCATACTCAACCGTCAGATCGATTCCACCTAGTTTGATGGATTCATTCAAATATTTTTTCTTTGGCATTTATTATCCTCTAAAGAAAAATAACGGCAGTAGCTCACACCGTGAAGCTATGCCGTTATTTATTATGTACTTCTTAACAATTCTCGTTACCTGGCGATCTAATTCGCTGTCACGTTCAGCAATCGCCGGCAAACTCTTCGAAAGAATCGTTTTACAATGGCTCGAAGTTGCCATTTCATGCATGCGAAACAAACTGAACGGGCGGTACAAAAATCCCCCGCAACATTGTTCCGCGCAATTCTGTTATCTTCTCAGCTTAAGTTTCTTGATAATCGCGTGGTATTCCTTGATATCCTTACGTTTCAGATAATCCAGAAGTTTTCTTCTCTGGGCGACCATTTTTAGAAGTCCGCGTCTCGAGTGATTGTCCTTCTTGTGGACCTTAAAGTGTTCGGTAAGTTCATTTATTCTCTGGGTAAGCAACGCAATCTGGACCTGCGAGGACCCCGTATCTTTATCGTGTCGCCGAAAATCGGTAACTACTTTTTCTTTTACTTCTTTGGCTGTTGGCATAACTTCTAAGTATGATCTCCTTTATCGCAGAAAACAGCCCTCTACCGGTCTGCAACCGCAAAAAATTTTGTTACGTAATTGTCGGTAGTAACCACCGAATTGTCAATCACATAGCCGAATCTGGTAATTCGGCCTGGTAATCAAATTCTTCCATAAACTTGGTCGAGAATTCCCCTTTTTGGAATTTCTCGTCGGCCATTATCCGCTGGTGCAGCGGAATCGTGGTCTTTATCCCCTCAATAACCATCATTTCCAGTGCTCGCCGCATCCGTCTGATGGCACCTTCACGAGTTCTGGCATGGACTATCAGTTTCGCGATCATCGAGTCGTAATAGGGGGGCACGATGTAATCCGGATAAACGGCCGTATCGACGCGGACTCCGGGCCCTCCGGGCGTATTAAACGCCGTGATCTTTCCGGGTGAGGGACGAAATGTGATGGGGTCTTCGGCGTTGATCCGGCATTCTATCGAATGTCCCACGATTCGGACTTCCTCCTGAGCAAAAGTAAGGTCTTCACCCATCGCGATCCTTATCTGGTTAAAAACGATGTCGGCAAGCGTGACCATTTCGGTTACCGGATGCTCGACCTGGATCCTGGTGTTCATTTCCATAAAATAAAATGAACCGTCTTCATCGAGCAAGAACTCGAAGGTTCCCGCGCTTGAGTAACCGATTTGTTTACAAGCGTTTACAGCAACCGTCCCCATCTGCTCGCGCAATTTTTCGGACAAAACGGGCGAAGGCGCCTCTTCCAAAAGTTTCTGATGTCGCCTTTGGATCGTACATTCCCTTTCGCCGAGGTGTATGCAGTTGCCTTGTTCGTCGGCGAGGACCTGTATTTCAATATGACGCGGCCGTTCGATATATCTCTCGATATAGACGGATCCGTCATTAAAGGAGGCGAGGGCCTCCGCTTGCGCGGTTTCCAGCTGCCCTGGCAGTTCGCTGTCTTTGCGGACGATCCGCATGCCGCGTCCGCCGCCGCCGGCAGCGGCCTTTATGATAAGGGGAAACCCGATCTCTTTGGCAATCGCTCTCGCTTCGTCGGTATGAACGATCGGATCAGGGCTTCCCGGCAATATCGGTACCCCCGCGGCCTCCATCGTTCTTCTGGCCTCGACCTTGTCACCCATCATTTTAATGATTTCCGGGCGCGGACCTATAAACTTTATGTTGCAATCCCCGCAGATCGTCGCAAACACGTGAGACTCGGCGAGAAAACCGTAGCCCGGATGTATGGCATCCACGTTTGTGATCTCAGCC
This sequence comes from Acidobacteriota bacterium, assembly GCA_029862725.1. Classification (GTDB taxonomy): domain Bacteria; phylum Acidobacteriota; class Blastocatellia; order Pyrinomonadales; family Pyrinomonadaceae; genus Aridibacter. The sequence goes on from JAOTWT010000318.1 coordinate 1,854, forward strand.
GCGCTGATGATAGCCGGGATGTTCAAGTAGCTTTCTGCCGAGGGCGGAGCGCCAATGCAGACAGCCTCATCCGCAAAGCGGACGTGAAGCGCGTCACGATCCGCCTCGGAATGAACCGCCACGGTTCGCAAACCCATTTCCTTGCAGGTCCACATGATCCTGCAGGCAATCTCACCGCGGTTCGCGATCAAAACTTTGCTGATTCCGTACCCGCTCATAAAAAAACAAGCCACACACGAACACTCAACGGCTCGACATCGCCGCTTACCGGAATGCTCATTTGTGACAAATTCATTTCCTTATACCGAATAACGGCTGCCCGTACTCAACCGGCTGCGCGTTTTCGACATATATTTTGACGATCTCACCCGAAATCTCAGCCTGAATCTCGTTCATCAGCTTCATAGCTTCGACGATACAAACAACTGTATCGTCTGAAACGGTGTCGCCTTCTTTTACGTAGACCGGCTTATCGGGTGCCGGGGAACGGTAGAATGTTCCAACGATCGGGGATGTCACTTTCACCAGGCCGTCGTCAGCATCAGAATCTTCTGTCGATTCAGGCAAAACATCACCACCCGAACTCTGAGGCGCGGCAGCTTGTGCAGGTGCCGCAGGTGGCATGACCGGCGATGCTGTTGAAGCCTTGCTCAAACGAACTCTTATTTTTTCGTTCTCAAACTCGAAGTCGGTAAACCCACGCTCGTCGACAAGATCGGCAAGTTCGCGCAATTCGTCCATGTTAAAAGACGGCGCATTGGAGGCGCCCTTCTTCGACTCGGCTCTTGAATCTCCCATATCTTCGGTCTTTGCCTTTGGCGACGCCATAGGTCGTTACCTCATCGATAGATGAATTAATCCGACGATGAAACTGCAGCAGCCTTTTCACGTGGATTGTCTACTAGTTCTATCACAGCCATTTCGGCGTTGTCACCTTTTCTGCGACTGCCAATTCGAATGATCCTTGTATAACCGCCGTCGCGATCCTTGTATCGCTCGCCCAGTTCCGAAAACAGACGTTTGACCGCTTTAACGCCGGCCGTTCGCTCGACCGAGCCATCCGCGTTTGCACCGAAACGACTTTGGACACGCTTGAAGTTGCGGTTGCCAGCCTGAAAAAAGACCGCCGCTTGTCGCCGCAAATGGACCTCACGAGCTTCGGCGCCGTCGCCTTCGAGCTTTGCGGCTTTGCGGGCAAGCGTTATCGCCTTTTCAACAAAAGGACGCAATTCCTTCGCTTTTTGAACCGTCGTAACGATGTATTCCTTCTCCGCGTTAATCAACGAAGTCGCCATATTCCGAAGCATCGCCTTGCGATGTGACGAGGTCCTGTTCAGTTTTCTGTGCGCTTTTAAGTGTCGCATCGTCTTTCACCTGTTCTTACCGGACAATCCGGCAATTATTTGCCTACAATTCCCTTCCGCCCGATCCCGGGACCGGATTGCCCTGCTCGTCAAAGTCCATGCCGAAATCGAGACCCATGCCGTGAAGCAGGTCCTTTATTTCGTTAAGCGACTTCTTACCAAAGTTCTTGGTGGCGAGCATGTCTTTTTCGGTCCGCCTGATGAGATCGCGGATCGTCCTCACGTCCGCGTTCTTCAAACAGTTATAGGAACGCACGGAAAGCTCGAGTTCATCCACCGAGCGATCGAGCAAGTCGTTTCTCAAAAGCGGCGGACGCGCAATGTCTTCGTAAGCAAACTCTTCTTCGTCTTCTTCGAAGTTGATAAAGATCGACATGTGATCTTTAACCAGTTTTGCCGCAAGGCCAATCGAGTCGTCAGGTTTGACGGAGCCGTCGGTCCAGACTTCAATTGTCAGCTTGTCGTATTCGGTGTTTGACCCCTGGCGAGTCTTTTCGACGTTGTAATTAACTTTCTTTATCGGAGTATGAACCGAATCGATCGGAATGTAACCAAGCGACAAATCTTCGTCCTTGTTGAATTCCGCCGAAACATAGCCACGGCCCCTTTTGAGGCGCATTTCGATACTCAGCTCGCCGCCCTTGCTGAGGGTGGCGATATGGATATCCTTGTCCAATACCTCGACGTCTCCGTCGGCTTCGATATCGGAGCTTGTGATTTCACCCTCGCCGGATTTGCTGATCGTCAGAGTCTTCGCCTCGTTTGTGTGAAGTGCGAAGGGAACCTGTTTCAGGTTCAGAATGACGTCGGTCGCATCTTCGGTGACGCCGTTTATCGATGAAAACTCGTGCTCGACTCCCTCAATTTTGACAGCTGTGATCGCGGCGCCCTCGATTGAGGAAAGCAGCGCCCTTCTTATCGAGTTGCCGATCGTCGTGCCAAAACCGCGCTCAAACGGTTGAGCGTAAAACTTACCGTATCTTTCGGTGAGAGTGTCCGACTCAGCGTTCAAGCGGCTTGGCATTTGAAAATTCGTCCAATGATTATTTTGTGTCATATTTATGCGGATTAGAAACTAATCGATAAAAACCATAGCCAACGGGCGGGCGTTCGTTGTCGAACGCCCGTTTCCCTGAACAAACTACTTACTATAAAGTTCGACGATCAACTGTTCGTTGATGTTTGCGTCGACATCTTCGCGTTTTGGCAAATCCGCAATCGTTGCGGTTAAACCT
>JAOTWT010000489.1 GCA_029862725.1 Acidobacteriota bacterium
GGGAAGCCGAAGAAGGGAAATCGATAAAATCCTGCCTGAAATGCTGTTGGCTGCCAAAAGGCTAAACGAGTTACGAAGCGAGGTCCAGTTTGGCCTGGGTCTGGCCGGGAGCCGGAGTCCGGAAAATGTCACGGATTTGATAAAAGCGACCCTTGGCGTCGATTGGCAGACTGTAAAGCTCATTAAGAAAGATACTTACAGTCTTCTTAATGCTTCCGATGCGGCCGCAGTCACAAGCGGGACGGCGACCCTCGAAACTGCGATGATCGGGACCCCGCAGGTGATCGTATACAAGACGTCGGCACTGAGTTTCGGCGTCGTAAGACCCCTGCTTTCTATTGACACCTTTGGACTCGCGAACCTTATCGCCGGAAGAAAGGTGTTTACGGAATTGATTCAAAAGGATCTGACGCCCGCAAGGCTCTGCGCAGCACTCGAACGCCTGCTCGATCCCGCGACGAACGCGGCTCTCAGGGCGGAAGCCGCGAGTATCGCCGCGTCGATGGGCGAATCGGACGCATCGGTAAACGCGGCTTTCGCGATCGCCGAATTTGCCGGCTGGCGCACGCCTCTTTAAACGGACGCTCCTACCTGTAAAGTTGCCCTAATCAAGTGTCTTCCGATTCCGCGACTTCGGCCTCTTCGGCCGGGGCCTCCGCGTTATCCTGTTTGTCGCGGATCACCTTACCGATCTTTTGCAGCGGAAGAAGGAAAACCGGACACATCGTCTCTTTTACAACTTTTTCCGCGACGCTGCCGATGGGCACTTGCTGGGCACGGTCGGCACCGCCTCTTCCGTGCGATGCCATCATGATCAAGTCAACTTTTTCGTCTTCGCTGACCGAAAGAATCGTTCGTGCCGGGCCCGATCCCGTGTAGTGAGTGAATACCAATAACCCTTCTTCTTTCAAAGTTTCCGCGATTCCTTCGAGATACATCCGGAGCTTGTCGCCATATCCCTCGGATTCCGAGCCCTCGGGTACCGAAACCAGAAGCACCCTGCTGTTGAACTTCATCGCGAATGCGCGAATATAGGGCAGCACCATTTCCGCCTCTTCCGAACCGTCCAGCGCTATCAAAATTCGTTTGAACTCGGACCTGCGGCTCCGCCAATTATTTGTCGGGCGGATCAACAAGGTCGGTGCGGCAGCATTCTGGACGACCCTCTGCGCCATACTAGCGCTAACCAGTTGCGAGATATCAAACTTTCCGCGCGAAGACATTATTATCAGGTCGGCGTTAGTTTCCTCGGCCAAGGCATTGATTTCCGCGGCGGGCTCGCCGTGACGGATATGGGTCTCAACGTCCAGGCCGTCGCCCGTGATCAGATCCGAGACAAGCCCTATGTACTTCTTAAGTTCGCTCCGGTGCTCTTCCAGTTCGGTCTCCGTCAGGTGCACATCCCGGTCCGTTTTTTCAGCTTCGACCGCGACTATTTCCAGTTCGGCACCATACGCGCGCGCAAAGGCACGGGCTGTCGGGATCACCTGTTCCGCCAGCGAAGAACCGTCAAGCGGGACGACGATTTTCTTGAAGGGAATCTCGTCGAGCCTCATTTCCTTGAGCGACGGCGGAGAGTATTTCTGCTCAGTGAGGATCGCTCCCAGCCTCTCTTCCACTGAGGGAGGCTTTCCGAGTCGGCCCCTGTAGTAAGAGAAAATAACGTACATCGCCGGAATCATCACGAAATATAGCCACGCGCCCTCAAAGAAGCGTTCTTCGAATATGATTACCGTGGCGATCGAGGTCAGGGCCGAAGCAATCATCGTTCCGACCAGAGATGCGAACTTCACGGCCGAGAATTTATCCCGGAGCTCGCGCATCAGGCGTTTTGAAGCGGCCCATCCGGTCATGCTCAGGAGTATGAAAACTCCTGCCGCATAGAGCGCGAGATACGTTTCTTCGTGGGTACCGAAAAGTACGAAACAAACTCCGATCACAGTGATCATGATCCACACCGGCTTACCGGCGACGTCGTATTTGTTTCGCTGGCCGAGATTCGCCGCAACATAATGCCGATACCGCAGACCGAGGGCGAGATTCTGAACGCCTTGTGCCGCCGCGGCACATGCGGATAGAAGCACTGCGATTCCGATCAGTGTTCCGGCGTATGATGCCCAGGATGGGAGAATCGCATTCATCGTTTGCGTGAACACCGAGACTTCCGAGAGTACAGAATCCGCGGAGACACGCAGAATTGCGGGACCGACGATTATCATTGTCAGCGCCGTCGTACCCATGATGATGATCAGGCTGCCGAAGGCCTTCCGGCTCTTTTCGGCCCTTCTCCCTTCGTACGCAGCGACGAGATTTGCAAAAATCTCGATACCGGTCATGAGTGCAAGGATGCGTGCGTACCCGCCAAGCGTCAGGTGAATATATGAGGACGAGATCGCCTCGCCCGCTTCATTGACGTAGTTGACGGCCTCGGTTGAAAATGCCTTGAGATCGAGGACCGGGAAATTCAGGCCGAAATTATAGATCGCCGCAAAGATCATTACCCACAAAAGGGCAAGGACCGCCGCCGTTGCCGGCCCGAAGGCACGTGCGGAAACTTTCGGCCCACGGTTTACGAGCCAGCCTGTGAAGACGCTCAGCGCGATCGCAATCGCGACCTTATACCCGCCGTCGATGCCTAATAATGCACCGTTGATAGGTATACCGAATTCAAATGCACGGTCTGCGACGAATGTCACAAGGGCCGCCATCGAAACAAGAAAGGTAAGCGTGTATTCGATGACGGTGATGCCCGCGTTGATCTTGACCGCCCAACCGCCGAACTCTTCTTCGGCGAGACCGCTCCCGCCCGAACCATCGGTG
>JAOTWT010000490.1 GCA_029862725.1 Acidobacteriota bacterium
TTCCCCTCGGGATCGGCTTCGCATGGTGTCCGGGAGGTCCCGCCGCGCCATCCCTAACGGAGGAAATAGGCACCCTGCCCGATGCGGTCAAGCGTGCGGGAAACTTCAGAGCCCTCTTTTTCCGCGGCCGCTTCGACAAGAAGTACGACACGATGGACTCGATCAGGCTGACACGCGAAGGCTGGCACCGTTCGATCTATTCGATGGGATCGAATTTCAGTATAGAAATGGATCTCAACGAACCGTCGGAGAAGCTTTTAGGCAGGCTCTCGAAGAATTGGAAGCGAAACCTTAAGCTTGCTAAAAGATATGACGTAAGGATCCAGCGCGAATTCAATCCGGATGCTTCCGAGCTGCGCGCGATGTACGCCGAGATGGAAAACCTTAAGGGCCTTGGAGTGCTTTGCACAGAGGAGAAACTTGCGGAGCTGTTTAGGGGAAACCACTCCAACATCCTTTATCTCGCCTGCCGCGATGCAGCAAACAAGCTGTTGGGTTTCCGATGCTCACTTATCCAGGGCAGATGCGGGGTCGACTATCTTTCGGCAACGACTATTGAGGGGCGCGATGCACGCGTATCGTTTCCAGTTTTGTGGGAACTCCTCGATCAGTGCCGAAAGATTGGCGTTACGTCATATGACTTGGGCGGTATCGATCCGATCGACAATGGCGGCGTCTATAGGTTTAAGAAAGGGCTGGGCGGAAGCCCGGTCGAATTCCTCGGTGAGTGGGATTGGGCGAGTTCCGGCTGGCTGCGGCTCGCCGGCAACCTCTTCCTGGCCCGAAAACAAGCCCTTAAAGTCAAGGCACCGCGTAAGACGCTTCATAAGCGCATCTTTTCTGACATCTACTACGCGGCCGCGAAGGTCTTCAATTCACAGAGTTGAAACCCGATAAACGGTTTAAGGTCATGAGCTTCTGGAATCGGTCTGCGATTGCGCGTTTTTAAGGGCAAGACAAAAATTGCTGTAAACAGCTATGAGCTACGAACTAAACGACGGACGAAGTTCGCGATTTGATTTCCGCGACTTCGTTTCCGTAATTTTCAGGCATAAGTGGATGATCCTGTTCACACTGCTTACCGCAGGCGCGGCGGCGGCGTTTTTCTCATGGAGAGCACCTGATATCTACGCATCCCAGATGAAGATCCTCGTGCGAAACATGAGAACTGAAACCTCGCTTACGCCAGGCGTAGATGCCGTGGCCGATCGTGCCGAAGTCTCTCAGGAACAAATCAACTCTGAAATAGAAGTCCTCAAAAGCAGGGACCTTCTTGAAGCGGTAGTGGTCGAACTGAATCTCGCCGAACCTCTCGTAAAGGGAAAGCCTGTTGACGGCAGGGACGTTGAACGGGCGATCGAGAAACTGGACAAAGACCTAGATGTATCGACGGTCAAAAAAGCGAATATTATCGAGGTCCGGTATTCCTCGAAATCCGCCGAAACCTCGGCGCGCGTCCTCGAGCATCTCTCGGAGCTCTATTTCGAAAAGCACATCAAAATCCACAGGGCACCGGGGACATTCGATTTTTTTAAGGATCAGGCCGATAAGTACAAGGAAAATCTGAGATCTGCTGAGAATTCGCTTTCCACCTTCCAGAGCCGTCAAAACGTCGTTGAGATCGACCGTCAAAAGGAGCTGACTCTGACGAAGAAAATAGAAACCAAAGCGCAGCTTACGAGTCTGGAAGGTTCGATAAAGGAAACGACCAAAAGAATTGCGGAACTTGAAAGCCAGCTTGCGAACACGAGCAAGCGGATCAACACCCAGAGCCGAGTTCTGCCGAACCAGTTTTCAGCCGAGCGTCTCAACACTCTCCTGGTGGAACTTCGAAACCGCAGGATCGGGCTCTTGGCGAAATTCAAGCCGGGTGATCGGGTCGTAAAAGAAGTTGACGAACAGATTGCCGAAACAAATGCCGCGCTTCAGAAGGCAACCGCGTCGTCGGCAAACGAATTTGCTTCGGACATCAACCCCCTTTGGCAGGAACTGAGCATTGAACTGTCACGCGCGAAAACCGCCCAGGCCGGCCGCATAGCGCTGAAAAACAACCTTGCTAGCCAGATCGCAAGGTACGAAGCGGAACTCGACAAGCTGGAAAGGGTGACTCCCGTTCACGAGAATCTCAGCAGAGACGTTTCAAGTATTGCCGAGACTTACCAGCTCTACGCGAAAAAGCAGGAAGAAGCGCGCATCAACGATGCGCTGGATACACAAAAGATCTCGAACGTCTCGATCGCAGAGGCGCCGTCGGTTCCAAAAAATCCGGACAACCGGAACAAACTGATGGCCGTGATGTTGAGCCTCGGTCTTGGCTGCGGCCTTTGCGCGGCGAGCGTGTTTCTGTCGGAAATGAATAGAAAGACCTTTGTAACACCTAACGAACTCGAGGAGTTTGCAGGGGTCCCGGTACTCGCGACGATTCCCGAGGGCCGGCTTTCAAATGGTTTCGAGAGACTATTGTCGGGTTATCCGGAGGAACCGCAACAGCTTCGGTAAGCGGAGAATGCAAGCGTTGATTTTTTGGCGCGAAGAACTAAGCATGCAATCCAACCTTCAAATTTTACTGACCAGCGTCAGCAAGCAGAACTCGCGATGGGGACACTCTTATGTCGCCGCGTTCACCTCGTCCCGGACGGGCGAAGGAGTCACCCATGTCGTCAACTCGTTTGCAACGGAACTCGCTTCGAAGACACAACAAAGACTGATCGTGGCTGATTCCGAGACGCTCCAGGCGGTTTCCATTTCGAACAAGAGCACGACGAAGTTCGTCCAGACATCGATGCCGAATGTGTTCGAACTCGAAGGATCCGTAGAA
>JAOTWT010000039.1 GCA_029862725.1 Acidobacteriota bacterium
TTGGTAGTCGTAAAAAAGACGAGTAAGCAGAAAGGCTGATAACAGGAGACGGGCGCCGATCAAGTCATGGCGGCCGCGGAAAGTTTCTAGAGGTAAGAATTATGCCTACCGTAAAGGTTCGCAATTTGAAAAATAAGGAAGTTGGCGAGATAGAGCTGGCAGACGAAGTGTTCGATGTTGAATACAACGAACCGTTGATCCATGCTGCAGTTCGGAATTATCTGGCGAACGCCCGACAGGGTACGGTCAAGACCAAAACCCGTGGCAACGTCCGCGGTGGCGGAAGGAAGCCCTGGAGACAGAAGGGTACCGGCCGGGCCCGCGTAGCGTCGATCAGGTCGCCGCTTTGGAGAGGAGGCGGCAGGACTCATGGTCCGCAGCCCAAAGACTGGTCGTACAAGATGCCTAAGAAGATGCGTCGGGGCGCTTTGCGGTCGGCGATTTCCGAAAGGCTGCGCGAGGGAAACCTGGTTGTGGTTGACGAACTGAAGGTCGAGACGCATAAGACAAAGGAATTCGTTGGAATCCTGTCGTCGCTCGGTTTCAAGGACGGAGCGAAACAGTCAAAAGTATTGTTTGTTGACTCCCTGGATAACGCGAATTTGATCCTGGCTTCTCGTAACGTTCAGAAAACAAAGGTGGTTAACGGGTATGGCGTGAATGCCTACGACCTCGTTTTTCACGAAAAGATCGTTGTCTCGAAAGCCGCAGTCGCGGAGTTGAACGAATTGCTCGATCCAAAACGCGAACGGAAAGGCGCGATGAAGGAGGCGGCATAAGATGAAAAAGGAAATGGCAGTTTGGGACGTTCTTAAATCGCCCGTGATTACGGAGAAATCGGTATGGCTCCGCGAAGCCACCGAGGAAGAAGGAGACGGACAAATTCTTACGTTCAAGGTTGCACGGGGTGCGAGCAAAGATCAGATCCGGAAGGCGGTTGAAGAGGTGTTTGGCGTCAAGGTGGCTCATATTCGAACGATGAATTATAAGGGCAAAATGAAGCGGCAGGGTCGTTTCGAAGGGCGCCGCGCGGCTTGGAAAAAGGCTTACGTCACTCTCAAACCGGGACAACCGCATGTGGATTATGCCGAGGCTATATAGAATAAACGGCCGTTGGGCAGCAGAAGAGAAAAACTAGAATCATGGCTATCAAGAAAGTAAAACCGACATCGCCCGCGAGAAGATATCAGACGTTTCTCAAGCGCGATCAGTTAACAAAAGGTGCCGAGCCGGAAAAATCGCTTCTCGAGCCAAAGAAGCGTATTTCAGGTCACAACAACGACGGCAGGATCACGGTTCGCAGACGCGGCGGAGGCCACAAACGCTTTTACCGCAAGATCGATTTTAAACGCGACAAGATCGGGATCCCGGGTCGGATAACGCAGATCGAGTACGATCCAAACCGTTCCGCCCATATCGCCCTGATCACTTATCTGGACGGTGAAAAGCGTTATATCCTGGCGCCCGCCAATATCGAGGTCGGCCAAACGATAATGAGCGGGCCTGAGGCGGACATCCTTCCCGGCAACGCGCTTCCGATTCTGAATATCCCGTTGGGTACCGAGGTACACAATATCGAAATGCGGCCGGGTAAAGGCGGTCAGCTCGTACGGTCCGCCGGCGGTTTCGCACAGTTGGTCGCAAAAGAGGGTAAGTACGCACAGATTAAGATGCCCTCCGGCGAGGTTAGAAAGATTCCGGTAGTTTGTATGGCGACCGTCGGTATGGTCGGTAACCGGGAGCATGAGAATGTCTCGCTTGGTAAAGCCGGTCGAAACCGTTGGAAGGGCCGTCGGCCGAAAGTGAGAGGCGTCGCGATGAACCCGATCGATCACCCCCATGGCGGTGGTGAAGGGAAAACTTCGGGGGGAAGGCATCCGGTGACGCCATGGGGCACGCCGACGAAGGGTTACAAGACACGCAGAAACAAGCGTACGGGAAATATGATCGTTCGCGATAGAAGAAGAAAATAGAATATGCCACGTTCAATTAAGAAAGGACCGTTTATAGATCTGAGCGTCCAAAAGACGCTCAGACGTATCGAGGAAACAGGCTCGAAACCGCAGGCGATCAAAACCTGGTCGCGGCGTTCGACGATTACCCCGGATATGGTCGGACTAACGTTCGGCGTTCATAACGGGAGAAGACATATCCCCGTTTACATTACGGAGAATATGGTCGGCCACAAGCTCGGTGAGTTTTCACCGACAAGGATGTTTAAGGGTCACCCCGGCACCAAGGCCGAAAAGGCCGCCAAACGGAAGTAGGGATGGTCAGATCGCTGGTTTCTGACGGCGGCGGGACAGACGTAACCATAATCATACGGACCAATTTTAGAGACGAACTAGAAAGATGGAAGCTGTAGCCAAAACAAAATACCTAAAGGGTTCACCGCAAAAAGCGCGTCTGGTAATTGACCTCGTGCGCGGTCAAAACGTTTCGAAAGCGCTTGCAATCCTGCAATACACCAATAAGCGTGCGGCAGGCCCGATTGCCAAGTGTATTCGCTCGGCGATTGCAAATGCCACATATAAGGCGGAGCAGGAGAATATTGCAATCGACCCCGACGATCTATGGGTCAAGCGTTGTTTTGTCGACATGGGGCCGACAAAGAACCGTCGGCGTTTGCGCCCGGCGCCGCAAGGCAGGGCCTATTTCGAAAGGCGGCATTATTGTCACATCACGATCGAGTTGACGAGCGATGTCCCAGAAGAGGAGGCCGATAAGGGCCCTTCGGAAGAGCAGCTTGCCAGGATCGCAGCGAAAAAAGCGAAAAAGGCTGCTGAGCAGAAGAAAGTCGCTGATGAAAAGAAGGCGGCCGGCAAAGCGGTCGAAGAAGCAGCGCCCGAAGAAGTAAAGGCGGACGAGGCGCCGGCAAAAGAGGAAAAGACCGAAGCCAAATCCGAAGATGCGGAAGTGGGAACGGATGAAGCGCCGGACAAAGAAATCGAGGCAAAGGCAGACGTAGCGGTTGAAGAAAAAGCCGATGATGCGGCCGAGGATGTTGGCGAAGAAAAAGCCGAATCGAAAGCGGACAAGGCGGTTGACGGAAAGACCGAAGACGTGACCGAGGCAAAGACGGAAGAGACCGCAGAGGAGAAAGCCGAAGTGAAAAACGCGGCTGAGCCGGCAGAGGCTCCCGCCGAGGAAAGCCCGGACGTTAAAGCGGGGAAGGATAAAAAAGTAGCGGCCGAAGAAGAAACTGAAGAGAAGCCTGAAGGCAAGGCATAGGGATACGTAGAATTATGGGACAGAAAGTACATCCATATGGATTTCGAGTCGGTTACAACAAGGACTGGCATTCGCATTGGTACGCCAAGCACGAATTTGCCGAGTTCCTCGCCGAAGACCTGAAGCTCAAGAAGGATCTCAAGAACCGGTTTGCGGGGGCGGGAGTTTCGCACATCGACGTCGAGCGCGCCGCGAACAGGCTTAAGATCATTATCTACACATCGCGTCCCGGGATAATTATCGGGCGGAAGGGTGCCGAGATCGAGAAACTTAAGGAAGATCTTTCGATAAAGACCAAACGCGAAGTCATAGTTTCAATTCAGGAAATACGGAAACCGGAATTAAACGCCCAGCTCCAGGCGGAGAAGATCGCGTTTCAGCTCGAAAAGCGGATTGCTTTCAGGCGTGCCATGAAGAAGGTAATGGAAGAAACCATGAGGTTTGGTGCGCATGGTGTGAAAGTAATGGTTTCGGGACGTCTCAACGGCGCGGAGATCGCTCGCCGCGAATGGGCGCTCAACGGTCAGCTGCCGCTTCATACGCTCCGTGCAGATATTGATTATGGACTGGCCGAAGCTCAGACCACGATGGGGATCATCGGGGTTAAATGCTGGATTTATCGCGGGGAGATTTTGGATCCAAATGCAAACATGGCTCGCGGTACGACAACCGACCCGATCAACGAGCCGAAGATGCGGGAAGGTGCGCGTCGCGGCAGACGACCTCGGCCGCGCAGGGACGACAACCGCAATGCCAGGGGTTAGTTTTTAGAGGTTTTTCAGAGGATAAGACTTATGTTAATGCCGAAGAAGGTCAAGTTCCGGAAACAGCAAAAAGGCCGGATGAGGGGAAAGGCTCATCGCGGTGACAAGCTCAATTTCGGGGATTTTGGACTGAAAGCATTGGATCCGGGTTGGATCACGGACCGCCAGATAGAAGCCGCGCGGATCGCGATGACCCGTCACGTAAAAAGGGGCGGAAAAATCTGGATTCGGATGTTTCCGGACAAGCCGATTACAAAGAAGCCGGCAGAAACCCGAATGGGTAAAGGAAAAGGCGCACCGGATCACTGGGTCGCGGTCGTTAGGCCCGGGCGGATTCTTTACGAGATTCAGGGAGTCGAAGAAGGTCTGGCCAGGGAAGCGATGGCGCTTGCAGCCCAGAAGCTTCCGATCCAGGTCAAGTTTGTGACTCGTGCCGACCTCGAAGGAGGACTTGTTTAATCATGAAAAGAGGCGAACAGCTGGACCAGCTCCGTGAGATGGACATCGACGAACTGCGCGAACAGGCGGACTCGTTGAAGGAATCCTTGTTCCGTTTGAAGTTCCGAAAGTCGCTCGGCGTGGGAGACGTCGTAGCGGATATTCGCAGGGAAAAGAAGACCCTCGCGAGAGTTTATACATTGATGCGTACGCGCGAGATAGAAGCCGGAAAATCGGCGGAAAAGTCAGCGTAGTGCGACGAAGAACGAGTTAATTGTAATGGCAGAGAAAAAGAAAAAAGACGAAGCAGTTGAGGAAGCGGCAGCGGAGAACGCTCAAACCGCTGATACTCAGCCGGAAGCCGAGGCAGGGGACGAAAGCGCCGCCAAAAAGTCGGAGGCGAAAAAGAGCAAACCCGAAACTCCGGCGGTCCAGTCCGAATCAACGGCTTCAGACGGAAGCGGTCGGTCTAAGCGTGCGGAAAAGGTCGGTGTCGTGTTTTCGGACAAGATGACGAAAACCGTCGTCGTGCGGGTGGACCGCACATTGAAACACCCAATGTACCGCAAATACATGAAGAAGCGTAAGAAATTTATGGCCCATAACGAGATGGGAGCGTCGGAAGGAGACAAGGTCCGGATTGTGGAAACCCGACCGTTGTCGGCGAAGAAGCGATGGCGCGTCGTTGAAATTATACAAAAAGCGCAGAAATAAACGGGCAGTTTGCGTTGTCCGGGCTTGTGCGATCAGTGAAAGAGAGCGGCAAGCCGGCAGCCGGCCACGTAAGTGGAGTGAATAGTTATGATTCAAATGCAGACCGCATTGATGGTCGCGGACAATTCGGGGGCTAAGAAAGTCAAGATGATCATGCCGATCGGTGGTTCGACTAGCAGGATTGCTTCGATCGGCGACAAGATCAAGGTCACTGTCAAAGAGGCTTCGCCCGACGGCACCGTAAGAAAAGGAAGCGTCCATGACGCGGTTATCGTACGGACAAGAAAAGAGGTTCGACGTAATGACGGAACCTATATCAGGTTTGACGAAAATGCGGCGGTTCTTATCAAGGAAGACGGTTCGCCGATTGGGACACGGGTTTTTGGTCCGGTCGCACGCGAGCTTCGCGATAAGAACTTTATGAAGATCGTTTCGCTCGCTCCGGAGGTGATTTAGAAGAATGAAAAGGCAAAAGACAAAAGGAGCGGTCAAGACCCGGATCAAGCGCGGTGATGAAGTCGTTTTTGTTGCAGGCAAGGAGTTTAACCGTTACGACAGTGAGGGGAACCGGAATCCTTACAGGGGACGTGTGATTGCGGTTGATCCGCACGCCGGCCGCGTCAAGGTCGACGGGGCGATGATCGTTAAGAAACACAGGAAGGCCGTTCCGCAAATGAACGTCCAGGGCGGAATTATTAAGAAAGAGGCCTGGGTGAGTATTTCGAATGTCGCAGTGGTCGATCCCGAAACAGGAAAACCTACGCGCGTCAAATACGAAATTCGCGACGGGTCGAAGGTTCGGCTCGCCAAGAGCGGGGCGGTGATTCCGGAGCAAAGCGCGTTTGAGAGGAACAAGCCCGAAGTCGACGAGACGGATGAGGAACCCAAGGTTGAGGAAACGGCAGTCGACGAGAAAAAGGGCGAAACGGATGCGCCGGAGACCAAAAAAAGCGCGGACAAAAAAGCCGCTGAAACAGAAGAAGAATAGAGACTTTTAGGTTTGGTAACGCCGCCGGCGGGTCCCAAATCGCGAGATACGGAGCGACTCTAAGAAATGGCAAGGTTAAGAGAAAAATACAACAACGAAATAGCGCCCGCGTTGGCGAAAGAGTTTGGGATCAATAATTCGATGGCGATTCCAAAGCTCGAAAAGATTGTTGTCAACATGGGTATCGGCGAGGCGATCGGGAACGCGAAAATACTTGACTCGGCGGTTGAGGAGTTACGCGACATCACGGGCCAGCAGCCGGTTGTGACGCTGGCCAAGAAATCGATCGCGGCATTCAAGCTAAGGGAAGGAATGAAAATCGGTACGATGGTGACGCTCAGAAGCGAACGGATGTACGAATTCCTGGACCGCTTGATTTCTGTTGCACTGCCGCGTGTTCGCGACTTCCGCGGTATCTCCCCGAAGGCCTTCGACGGCCGCGGGAACTATACGCTTGGTGTCAAAGAGCAGCTCATATTTCCAGAGATCGATTTCAACAAGGTGGATAAGACGCGCGGGATGAATATCTCGATCGTGACCACGGCGCCGAACGACGATCAGGGGCGGGCATTGCTCAAGGCTTTGGGAATGCCGTTCAGGCAAAGACAGCAAAGTTCATAGAGGATTTATGGCAAAGATAAGCAAAATCGTTAAGAACGAAAAGAGAAAGAAGATGGTCGCGCGTTTTTCGGAAAAACGAAAAGCGCTGAAAAAGACGATCAACAGCCCGAAGTCGACTCCGGAAGAGGTCGATGCGGCAATCCTGCGGCTACAAAAGCTTCCCCGCGACGCGAGTCCCGTAAGAGTCAAGAATCGCTGTTCGCAAACGGGCAGGCCGCGCGGCTATCTGCGGAAATTCGGTGTTTCTAGAGTCGCATTAAGGGAACTGGCACTGCAGGGACAGATACCTGGAGTTGTTAAATCGAGTTGGTAGGACGGTTTCGAATCGTCTTCGGCGGATAAGGCCGGATTTTCACAGTAGAGAATGTTTACGGAGTAAAGTTAGGAATGACAGATCCAATTGCAGATATGCTCACTCGTGTTCGCAACGCTATTATGGCGAAGCATGCGCGTGTGGATGTTCCGGGCTCAAAACTGAAGCTTGAAGTGGCGCGGATTTTGAAGGAAGAAGGATACATCAACAATTTTGTAACCAAGGGCGATAAGCCAAAATTCATAATCCGGATATTTCTCAGGTACGACGCCAAAGGCGTTTCGTCGATCACGCATCTTTCGCGTGTTTCGCGGCCCGGGAGAAGGGTTTATGTCGGCGCGCAGGAGATCCCGAGAGTGCTCGGCGGATACGGCGTAAACATACTTTCGACATCCCGCGGGCTAATGAGTGGTAAAAGAGCCCAGAATGAGAATGTCGGTGGAGAGATTCTGGCAAACGTTTACTAGATCCGGATTGGCCGTGGGTACGGTCAGTGCGGCTCCATGCCGCCCGGCAAACAGGGAAAGAGAATTATGTCTCGAGTAGGAAAAAAGCCGATTTCATTGCCTTCCGGCGTTACCGTTACGGTGAAAGAAGGCGAGCTAGAAGTTAAGGGGCCGAAGGGAATGCTTATCTCTCCGATCCCCGAAGGGATCTCGTTCAGCCAGGAAGACGGCGTGCTTACAGCGGAACGAAAAGACGAGAAGTCCTCGGCTGTACACGGCTTGGCGAGGGCTCTGGCGAACAATGCCGTTGTCGGCGTGACCGAAGGATTTTCGGTGCAGATGGATGTCGTCGGGGTTGGATACAAGGCTGACATCCAGGGCAACAAGCTGGTCTTTGCGTTGGGCTATTCGCATCCGGTTGAGTATCAGTTGCCACAGGGAATTGAAGCGACGGCGGAACGATTACCGGCAAAGAGCGGAATCCAGCAGTATCAAACGACGATTACCCTCAAAGGTATCGATAAGCAAAAGCTTGGACAGGTCGCGTCGGAATTGGCGCGGTTGCGCAAACCGGACGCTTACAAGGGTAAAGGAATCAGGTATTCAGACCGTTATTACAGGCTGAAGCAGGGTAAGACGGCAGCATAGTCAGGTGAATCGGAGTTATGGGAACACGAAGCAGAGCGGATATCAGGCGCAGTATACACGGGCGCATCCGTAAGAAAATCAAGGGCACTTCGGATCGTCCGCGTTTGACGGTTTATCGAAGTACTAACCATATTTACGCTCAGGTCGTCGACGATGTCAGCGGAAAAACTCTTGTCTCGGCGTCCACCGTTGAGAAGGACTTTCGTTCCACGCCGGGCGGAAATGTTAAGGCTGCCGAATTGATCGGCAAGGCGATTGCCGAACGGGCGATCGGTGCCGGCATTTCGAATGTCGTCTATGACCGCGGCGGTTTTATATATCATGGCCGGGTCAAAGCGCTTCTCGACGCGACGCGCGCGGCGGGTTTGAATCAGGATGGATCATCGGTGAAAGGCTCGGGCGCGACGACCGGAAAGGCAACGGACAAGAAGGCTTCGGCGAAAGAGACGGCTAAGAAGCCTTCGGCGAAAGAGACGGCTAAGAAGCCTTCGGCGAAAGAGACGGCTAAGAAGCCCAAGACCGCTAAAACCGAAAAGAAGCCGGCTGAACCGAAAGCTAAGAAGTCCGCTGCGAAAGATACAGACGGTGATGCAAAGCCGAAGAAGAAATCGCCTGCTAAGAAAAAAGCGAGCGATGCCAAGGAAACAAAGCCAAAGAAAGAAAAACCGGCAAAGGTAGTAAAGGCCGCAGAAACTGATTCTGCTAAGGACAGCAATGAATAAATCACATAGAATCTCCGCGAGCGGGTTGATACTAAAAGAACATCTGATCTCGATTAACCGCGTAACCAAAGTTGTTAAGGGCGGAAAAAACCTCTCCTTTGCAGCGTTGATGGTGGTCGGCGACGAAGCGGGCCATGTCGGATTCGGAACGGGGAAAGCAAAAGAAGTACCTAGCGCGATAAAGAAGGCGATCGAGTCGGCGAAAAACAATCTCATCAAGGTGACGCTGATCGGGGAAACGCTGCCGCACGAAATAATCGGCAGGTACGGCGCTGGTAGAGTGCTGATCAAACCGGCGTCGGAAGGAACCGGCGTAATCGCCGGCGGCGCAGTTCGCGCGGTGATGCAGGCGGTAGGCGTTCATAACGTCAGGACCAAGATCCTTGGTTCGGCCAATCCGCATAACGTAATCCGGGCGACTTTTGACGGGTTGTTGAAGATGAAAGACCCGGTCGAAGTTGCGCGCCTGCGCGGCAAACAGGTTGAAGAATTGCTTGGATAGTCCGGGCTTGCGAGGGGCTGTATCTGAAACGGCGAAAACGAAATGGCAAAGAAAGAAACGAGTACGGATAAACTGAAGATTCAGTATTACAAGAGCGTAATTGGTTACTCCAAGAAGCAAAAGGCGGCGGTTAAGGCGCTCGGTTTTACGAAGCTGAATCAAATCGTTGAAAAGCCCGATGACGCTTCGATGAGGGGTGTCGTCAAAAAACTTCCGCATATCCTGCGGATAGTGGAGTAATCAGAACGGGATTAGGGGAATACGAGATGTCATTATCACTTAACAATCTGAAACCGGCGAAGGGTTCGACCCACAAGAAGAAACGTCGCGGTCGTGGACCCGGTTCGGGTCTTGGAAAAACCTCCGGCCGTGGCCATAAGGGGCAGAAATCGCGCTCTGGCTACTCGCGTCGTGCGGGTTTCGAGGGCGGCCAGATGCCGCTCCAAAGACGTCTTCCAAAACGCGGCTTTACAAATATTTTTAAGAAACGCTGGATCGAAGTAAGACTTTCGACCCTCGAGCAGAACTTTAACTCGGGTGACGAGGTCACTCCTGAAATCCTCCATCAGCGCGGGCTTATCAAGAAGGCCAAGCATGACCTGGTCATTCTCGGAACGGGCGAATTGACGAAAAAACTCACCGTTTCCTCTCACCGGTTTACCAAATCGGCCCGGGCCAAAATTGAATCGGCGGGCGGAAAAGCGGTACTCATCGAGAAGACCAATACCGGGTCCGACGAGAAGATGGCCGCAAAACCCTCAAAGGAAAAAAAGGCCGCGAAGCCCGGCGATGAGTCGAAGGCTGCCAAGGAAACAAAGGCGGAAGAACCGTCCGAGGAAATGAAGGCCGGGGAACCGTCCGAAGAGAAGGGCGAGGAAACGTCCGAGGAAAAGAACGAAGAAGAATAGTCTGTTGAGATCTTTCCGGGCGCCGGACATTTTTTAGAGGTTTTATGGATAAGTTTTTTGCCGCCGTTCAAAATATCTTTAAGGTTCCGGAATTGCGTAAACGCGTAATTTTCACCTTCGCCATGCTTGCGATTTACAGGCTCGGCGCGCATATTACCGCGCCCGGTGTAAACAAAGTACGGCTTGAGCAGGTCTGGTCGGAAGTTTCCAACACCCTTTTGGGAATACTCGATATCTTTTCAGGTGGAAACTTCAGGACGATTTCGGTTCTGGCGCTTGGTGTCATGCCCTATATCACGGCATCCATCATCATGCAGTTGATGCCTGTCTTGTATCCACAGCTCAAGAAGGTACAGGAAGAAGGCGAGGTCGGCCGACAGAAGATGAACCAGTGGACCCGCTACCTGACGGTTGCGCTCTGTTCGGTTCAATCGTTTTTCATTTCTTCGTGGCTCCAGACAAACGGCGTCATTGAGCCGACGTGGTGGATGACCATGATGACGGTCGTAACGCTTACGACCGGAACGATATTTGTCATGTGGCTAGGTGAGCAGATCACTGAAAGGGGCGTCGGGAACGGTATTTCCTTCCTTATTTTTGCGGGAATCTTGATCAGTTTGCCGAATGCCGTTGCGCAGGTGCGGGAAAAAGTCCAAACGGCGGATGCATGGCAAACGCTGGGGGTTATATTCCTGGTCGTCGTGCTGGTAGTGCTGACAGCGCTGATCGTCTATATGGAGTCGGCGCGCAGAAAGATCTCGATAAGTTACGCAAGCCGGCGCGTTGGCGGCCAGGTCTACAAGGGCCAGGAAACGAGCCTGCCCTTGAAGTTCAACATGGGCGGAGTTATTCCGATCATTTTCGCTTCATCGGTATTGTCCATGCCGCAGACGCTGTTTTCGGCAATTCCGCCCGACCAAAATAATCCGGACTCCATTTGGAGCCAGATTAGTGGATTTTTTGCAAGGTTTAACGGAAGCGACCCCTACTACAATTTCGTGTTTATCGGGTTGATCGTACTGTTTACTTTCTTCTACATCACGATCGTCTTTAATACCGATGAGGTTGCCGACAATCTTCGCAAAGCAGGCGGTTTTGTGCCGGGAATTAGGCCCGGGGCGCCGACGGCCGATTATTTGACGACGGTGATGACGCGGCTGACAACAATCGGTGCGACCTATTTGGCGCTGATCGTGTTTATTCCACAGCTTATTTTGAACGGCTTTAACGTTGGCCGGCTGCCGCTGATCGGCGCAGCACTCGATGGATTTGTCAGTTCGACTCCGGGATTGGGGTGGATAACAACCGGTCTCGGGTACCAGTTCTTCTTCGGGGGTTCCTCTCTCCTGATCATCGTCGCGGTTGCAATGGACACGGTTGCTCAGATCGAGGCGCAGTTGGTGATGAGGAATTATGAAGGGTTCCTGGGCGCCGGTTCCCAGCTCCGGGGACGCAGGAATTAGTTCGGGTGAGAGTGTTTATGTCGAGGATTATAGTTCTGATCGGGGCGCCGGGCGCAGGCAAAGGAACCCAGGCGAGGCTCTTGCAGTCATTTCTTGGGGTGCCGCAGATCTCGACTGGCGATATGTTTCGTGAAATGAAAACGGGAGCTTCGCCTTTGGCACGTGAGGTGCAGAGTATCATGGACGCCGGCGGGCTTGTCTCGGATGAAGTAACGTTCCGGATGGTACAGGAACGTACCTCGCGCGAAGACTGTAGTGGTTCGTATGTGCTTGACGGTTTTCCGAGAACTCCGGTCCAGGCGAAGATGCTCGAGCAGCTTGCGCAAGACCAGGGCAAACAAATTGAAGCTGTTTTGATCGATGTGCCGTTTGATCAACTTGAAAAGCGCCTGACCGGCCGCCGGAGCTGCCCCGTTTGCGGAGAGATTTACAACATTTTCTCAAAACCTCCGGAAGTCGAGGGGCGATGCGATCATCATCCCGAAGCGCGTCTGGAACATCGCTCCGACGACAACCCGGAAATGGTGAAAGAGAGGCTGGAGACGTACCAGCTAAAAACACAGCCGCTTCTCGATTACTATGCCGCCACGGAAAGATTGAGAACGATTGAAGCGACGGGAACTTCTGAAGAGATCTATCAGGAATTGGAGCGGACCCTGGCTTCCAACAATGCGAGTGTGTAATA